>CBFGXR010000474.1:0-1842 GCA_965652675.1 uncultured Castellaniella sp. | reverse complement strand
CGCTGCACTGGACCACCTTCCCCCTGGCCTTCTTTCTGCCCAGCTGGCAGACCATCGGTTTCGCCATCGGCACCGGCCTGGTCCTGATCCAGTACCTGTCGCTGCTGACCAACGTCCTGCTGCAATTCCAGCGCAGGCTGCTGGACGCCGAGGCGCACGCCCTGGAACTCGCCTACTGCGACCCCCTGACCGGGCTGAACAACAAGAACTACCTGAACAAGCTGTTCGAACAGGCCCTGCTGCTGGCGACCCGCCCCCACCATTTCGTGGCCGTGTGCTACATCGATCTGGACAATTTCAAGCCCGTCAACGACCGCGCGGGCCACAGGACGGGCGACGAAGTCCTGAAGGAAGTCGCCCGGCGGCTGAAGGCCTGCACCCGCAGCACGGACATCAGCGCCCGCATCGGCGGCGACGAGTTCATCGTCGTGGCCACGCAGCTGGAACAGGACGGTCAGATCGACCTGATCGCGCGCAAGCTGCTGGACCGCCTGACCGCCGACATCCTGGTGGACGGCGTCGCCTATTCCCTGGGCGCCAGCATCGGCATCAGCCTGTACCCGGCGCACGGGAACACGCTGCCCGCGCTGATCGAAGCCGCCGACGAGGCGATGTACCGGGTGAAATACAGGGGCAAGAACGGCTACGCCGTCCATGGCCGCGACGCGCCGCGCGACGCGGAGACGGCGACGGATGCGGCCGCGAAGACGGAGGCCGGCGCCTAGCGGCGCTTATCGGTGTTCCGATCGCAACACGATCCGGGTGATCTCGGACGGCCGCCCCAGCCGGATCGCCAGGCCGTTCCACAGGCCCGTGCCATTGCTGACGTACAGCCACATGGCGCCCACCCGGTACAGGCCCGACACGAAGCCCCCGTTGGCCCATTGCGTCAGCAGATGCGGCCCCAGGATCTGCCCGCCGTGCGTATGGCCGGACAGCTGCAGCGCGACCCCGGCCTGCGCGTGCTTCACCGCCCCCTCCGGGCGGTGGTCCAGGAGAATCACCGGCACGCCCGGTTCCACGCCCTTCAGGGCCGCGTCCAGGTCGGGCCGGGGCTGGCCGAACGGCCCCGCCTGGCGATCCGTGATGCCGGCCACCGCCAGCGCCGCGTCGCCGCGCCGGATGATCACGTGGGCGTTTTCCAGCATGTCCAGGCCCAGCGCCCGATAGGCGGCCATCCAGCGCCGGTAGTCGGCGTAGTATTCGTGATTCCCGGGGATCGCCAGCACGCCGTCGCGCGCCCGCAAGTCATGCAGGGGACGCACGTCGGCCGCCCGGGCCTCGGGCGAACCGTCGGCCAGGTCGCCCGTGACCACGATCAGGTCGGCGTCCAGGGCATTGATCTTCGCCACCACGGCCGCCATCCAGGATCCGGGCAGCAGGCGGCTGGCGTGCAGATCGGTCAATTGCACGACGCGGTAGCCGTCGAAAGCCGGCGGCAGGCCGGGAATCGGGATCTCCGCCGTCTTGACGCCAGGCACCCGGACCGCCTGCCAGGTGCCGACGGCCGACAGGATCAGCGCCAGCGCGCCCAGCGACAGATGCAGCGTCGGCCCGCTCAGGATGGCCCGCCCCACCCCGCGCGACACCAGGAACACCAGCCCGATGACGACCCCCACCACCGTGTAGATCGCGATCCCCGCCGCGTTCGACTGACCGGTCTTCCCGTTGAACGTGTAGGAGCACGCCGCGCACTTGTGGTGATTGAGCAGGCGCGGCCCCAGCACCCCGCCCCACCACGTGAACTTCACCTGCTTCGCCGCGTACTGCCCGCACCGCGGGCACAGCACGCCCGTCCCCGGCCCGGCATTCGGCGACGCGTAACCCAACGGCTGCTGACCG
>CBFGXR010000473.1:0-1844 GCA_965652675.1 uncultured Castellaniella sp. | reverse complement strand
CCGATCGCCATGGTGCGGTTTTCGTTGCGCACGGCGACGTCCGTGGACGGCACCGGCAGGCCGATCGAACCGTTGAAGTCGACCTTGTCGAGCGGGTTGATGGTCACGGCGGGCGAGGTTTCCGTCAGGCCGTAGGCCTGGGCGATGGGCGTGCCGGTGGTCTTCAGCCAGCGTTCCGCGATGGCTTCCTGGACGGCCATGCCGCCGCCCAGCGTGATGCGCAGCCGGCTGAAGTCCAGCTTGCCGAAGTCGGGGTTGTTCAGCAGAGCGTTGAACAGCGTGTTCACCCCCGTCAGGGCGGTGAACCGGGCCTTGCCCAGTTCCTTGACGAAACCGGGGATGTCGCGCGGATTGACGATCAGCAGATTGCTGGCGCCCAGCCGCATGAAGGTCAGGCAGTTCGCCGTCAGGGCGAAGATGTGATAGAGCGGCAGCGCCGTCACGATGCATTCGCGATCGCCCTGGCAGAATGGCCGCACCCAGGCGTAGGCCTGGCAGACGTTGGCGATCAAGTTGCCGTGGCTCAGCATGGCGCCCTTGGCCACGCCCGTGGTGCCGCCCGTGTATTGCAGCGCCGCCAGGTCGGTGTGCGTCAGCGCGGGGCGGTGGTAGGGCGCGCGGGCGCCTGCGGCCAGCGCGTCGCGCAGGCGCAGGGCGCCCGGGATGTGCCAGGCCGGCACCAGTTTCTTGACGTGGCGGACCACCAGGTCGGTGATCAGGCCCTTGGGAAAGCCCAGCAGTTCGCCCAGCGAGGTCACCACCACGCGCTTCACCTGGGTGCCGTCCAGCGCCTGCTGCAGGGTGTGGGCGAAGTTTTCCGCCACCACCACCGTGGTCGCGCCGGAATCGCTCAGCTGATGGTGCAGTTCATGCGCCGTGTAGAGCGGATTGGTGTTGACCACCGCCGCGCCCGCCATCAGCGTGCCGAACAGGCAGATCGGGTATTGCAGCAGATTGGGCATCATCAGCGCGACGCGGTCGCCCTTGGCCACCCCCTGGGACTGCAGCCAGGCCGCGAAGGCCCGGGCCTTGTCCAGCGTCTGCGCGTAGGTCATGGACGCACCCATGCTGACGTAGGCCGTGTTGCCGGCATACTGCCCGCAGCTTTGCTCGAACAGGTCGGCCAGTGAGTCGTAGGCGGCGGCCTGGTCGGTGATGTCAGCCGGCACTCCTTCGGGGTAGTGTTCCAGCCAGATGCGTTCCATGATGCGGTTCCTTTATGTCAGATCAGTTGCTTTTGGATTCCTGGCCCAGCAGGGCCGCTTTCAGGGATTCCTGGGCCGGGTGGGCGCCCAGCCAGACCTTCAGGAGCGCGGTGGCGAACCGGGGATCCTTCACTTCCCCCAGCGCCTTGCCCTTGAATGATACCGAGACGGTTCCCTGATTGAAAATCACGTCCACCCGATCGCCCGAGGCGCCCTCGCCACCGGTCTGCATGAAGGCCTCGAAATGGGCGATGGTGTCGGCCATGTCCTTGAGTTCGGCCTCGGTGCAGTTGGCCTTCAGGCCGTCGTTCAGCGCGTCGGTCAGCGCCTTGCTGTTGATGTCGCGCAACAGGGTCAGGCGCAGCATCTGCGGCTCGGGGCTGTGCAGGATTTCCTCGACGTCCTTCGACGGCGTCGTCCGGTACAGGGCGGCGACGTAGACGTGGAAGACGAAGCGCTGGCGCAGGCCGGCGCCGTTCAGCGCCAGGTTCTGGCCGGCGACCGACTGCTGCTCGGGCACGTCCACGTTGGCCACGGTCAGCGCCAGGGCGGGCGGCGCCGCGCACAGGCCGGCGGCGGCCAGGGCCAGCGCGGCGCCCAAGGGGGCCAGCGCGCCGCGCAGCAGGCCGGCGCGCGCCG
>CBFGXR010000472.1:0-1847 GCA_965652675.1 uncultured Castellaniella sp. | reverse complement strand
GCCTTGTTGACCTGGAAATCGGCCGAATAGCCTTCCAGGCTTTCGCCGGCAAAACGTTCCTTCTGCACCCGGGTGGCATAGACCACGTCGGCGCCCTTCAGGCCGGCGGCCAGGTCGTGGGTCTGCTCGACGACGTGGCCATTGCGGCTGGCCTGGTCCAGCAGGTATTCGGGCATTTCCAGGCCCGGCGGGGACACCAGGGTGAACTTCATGCCCCGGTACAGGGCCAGCAGCTTGATCAGCGAATGCACCGTGCGGCCGTATTTCAGGTCGCCGGCCATGACGATGTGCGCGCCGTCCAACAGTTTGCCCAGGCGCGAGAATTCCGTCAGGATGGTGTAGAGGTCCAGCAGCGCCTGGCTGGGGTGTTCGCCCGCGCCGTCGCCGCCATTGACCACTGGGATGTTGGTCGCGGCCGCGAATTCGGCCACGGAACCCTTTTCAGGGTGGCGGATCACCATGGCGTCCACGTAGCCGCTCATCACGCGGCTGGTGTCGTAGATGGACTCGCCCTTGGCCATGGATGAAAACGTGAAGCCGGTGGTATCGCACACCGACCCGCCCAGCCGGCAGAAGGCCGCGCCGAAACTGACCCGCGTGCGGGTGCTGGCCTCGAAGAACAGATTGCCCAGCACCGCGCCTTCCAGGACGCGGGACACTTTCCGCCGCCGCGCGATGGGCTGCATCAGGTCGGCCACGCGGAACAGTTCCTCCACCGATTCGCGCGTGAACTGGTCCACGGACAGGAGCTGGTGCTTGTTGTTGGCCGCGATCCGGTCACGCAAAGGGCCGGATTGTGCGCTCTGCGCATATTTTTCCATCAGCGCGCTGTTTTCCACGATCTCGGTGACGAAGCGCGAGACGACTTCCGGCATGGCGCGGGCCTCCTGGGACCCCTCCGGCAACAGCCAGGTGTCCAGGGCACGGCGCTTGACCCCGATGCGGGCCGCGAACACGTCGCGGGTCAGGTTCAGGCGGCGCATCGCGTCGCGCAGGAAGACTTGCTGGGAAATCGCCATGATCGGCTCCTATATACGCAATGCGTAGATTTTTACCGATTCAACGAAGCTCAGGCAAGCAAAATCTTCCGCGCCTCGCCGTCCGCGCTGAAAAAACAACGCGCGGCGGCGCGGCCTGCAAGGCAGGCATGGCCTGGCGACATCAAAACCCGCCGGTGGACGGCGCGGCGTCCACCCCGGCGACCGAACGCGCGGCCAGTTCGGCATTGCGCGCCGAACCCACGCCGAAGGCGAGCTGCTGCTGGGAGATCGGCGCGGCGTAGCCCGGCGCGGCCAGCATGGTATGGCCCACGACCAGGGCCAGACGCAGGCCGGGATTGGCCGCCGTGGCCTCGCGCAGTTTGCGCAGACCCTCGTCGCCCAGGATCAGCACCAGGACGCCGTCGCCCTTCTGGTCGGTCGCCGCCTGGATGCCGATCAGGTCGCCGCGGCCGATGACCGCATCCGGCCGTACGTACAGCATGCCGGACGGTTTCAGGGGGACCGGCGTCCAGCCGGGCCGCGACCGGGTATCGGCCAGGAACACCCGCAGATCCAAGGCCTGCCGATTGTCGGTGATGGCATGTTGCGGTCCCGTCGGCTGCGGCGATGCCGCCGGCGCCGAGACTGCCGCCGCGCCCGCGCCCGTGCCGCCGCGCGATCCGGACGGGGTCTGGCACCCTGCCAGCGCCACCAGCGCGGCGCCCGCCAGGGCCATCTTCCACGGCTTCATTCCAAGACACGGTTTACGCATTCCCTCTCTCCTTTTCATCCTGCCCATGATTCCATGATGGCATATTCCTCCGTGATCAATGTTTACCCTGAGCATCAGAATGGTTCCCGATGGCC
>CBFGXR010000471.1:0-1850 GCA_965652675.1 uncultured Castellaniella sp. | reverse complement strand
GATGCAGCCAACGTTCAGGCAGACCCCGCCCAGGGTGGCGTAGCGTTCCACCAGGACGACCTTCAGGCCCAGGTCGGCGGCGCGGAAGGCGGCCGAATAGCCGCCGGGGCCCGCGCCCAGCACCAGGACATCGTATTCGCCGTCGGCCGCGCCGGAGAACTGCGCGGGCGCCGGGGCCGGAGCCGCCTGGGGCGCCGCCGGGGCAGGCGCGGCGGACGCCGCGACCGGAGCGCTGGCGGGCGCGGCCGGCGCGGCGTCACCCGCCGCCTCGATGCGGACGACGGGCGTCCCCTGGGAAACCTTGTCGCCCAGCTTGACGAGGATTTCCTTCACCACCCCGCCCTGCTCGGCCGGGATTTCCATCGAGGCCTTGTCGGACTCCACGGTGATCAGGCTCTGTTCGGCCTGGACGGTGTCGCCCGCCTTGACCAGGATTTCGATGACTTCGACCGCGTCGAAGTCGCCGATGTCGGGGACGTTCAGATCGATGAGGCTCATGCCGTCCCCCTTACAGGATGATGCGGCGGAAGTCCGCCAGCAGGCCAGCCAGATAGGCGTTGAAGCGCGCGGCGGCGGCCCCGTCGATCACGCGGTGATCGTAGGACAGCGACAGCGGCAGCATCAGGCGCGGCTGGAAGGCCTTGCCGTCCCAGACCGGCTGCATGGCCGAGCGCGACACGCCGAGGATGGCGACTTCGGGCGCGTTGATGATGGGCGTGAAATCCGTGCCGCCGATGCCGCCCAGGGACGAGATCGAGAAGCAGCCGCCCTGCATCTGCGAGGGCGAGAGCTTGCCCTCGCGGGCCAGGCCGGCGAGTTCGGAGGTTTCCGCCGCCAGTTCCATCACGCCCTTCTTGTCGGCGTCCCGGATCACCGGGACCACCAGGCCGTTGGGCGTGTCGGCCGCGAAGCCGATGTGGAAGTACTGCTTGAGCACCAGGTTGTCGCCGTCCAGCGAGGCGTTGAATTCCGGGAATTTCTTCAGCGCGGCGACCACGGCCTTGATCAGGAAGGCCAGCATGGTGACCTTGGCGCCGGACTTCTTGTTTTCCACGTTCAGCTGCTGGCGCAGGGCTTCCAGTTCGGTGATGTCCGCCACGTCGTTGTTGGTGACGTGCGGGATCATGACCCAGTTGCGGTGCAGGTTGGCGCCGGAGATCTTCTTGATGCGCGACAGCGGCTTGGTCTGGATTTCGCCGAACTTGGCGAAGTCGACCTTGGGCCAGCCCAGCACGCTGAAGCCGCCGCCCGCCGGCACGGTCGAGCCCACGGGGCTCGCGCCGCCGGTGGACAGGGCCTGCTTGACGTAGGCGCGCACATCGTTGGCGGTAATGCGGTTCTTCGGGCCGCTGCCGGTGACCTGGGCCAGGTTGACGCCCAGTTCGCGGGCGAACTGGCGCACCGAGGGCGAGGCGTGCGGCAGGTTGCGCAGGGGGACCTCGGCTTCGGCGAAGGACGCCGTCGGCGAGGTGCGGTCCGGCGCGCTGGATGCCATGGAGGACGCGGCCGGAGCCGGGGCCGCCGCGGGCGCGGGGGCCGGCGCGGCAGGTGTCGGAGCGGGAGCCGGCGCGGAAGCGGCCGGCGCGGCGGCCTGGGACGCGCCGCCGGCGGCTTCCACCACCAGGATTTCCGCGCCCTGGGAGACCTTGTCGCCCAGCTTGACCTTGATCGCCTTGACCACCCCGCCCACCGAGGCCGGGATTTCCATCGAGGCCTTGTCGGATTCGACGGTGATCAGGCTCTGCTCGGCCTGGATGGTGTCGCCCACGGCCACCAGGATCTCGATCACTTCGACCCCAGGGACGAGATCGAGAAGCAGCCGCCCTGCATCTGCGAGGGCGAGAGCTTGC
>CBFGXR010000470.1:0-1851 GCA_965652675.1 uncultured Castellaniella sp. | reverse complement strand
ATGTACTGCAGGCCGTCGCGGATGTCGATGCCGGTCGGACAGACCTGCACGCACAGGCTGCAGTCCACGCAGTCGCCCATGCCGGCTTCCTTGTGGTCGATCTTGCGCGAGCGCCCGCCGCGCGGCTCGCCGCGCACGTGATCATAGGTCACGACGAAGGTGTCGTCGTCCACCATCACGCTCTGGAAGCGCGCGTAGGGGCACATGTACTTGCAGACGGCCTCACGCATGAACCCGGCGTTGCCCCAGGTGGCGAAGGCGTAGAACAGCATCCAGAACCACTGCCAGGGGCCGAGGTCGAAGGCCAGCAGGTGCGCGCCCAGTTCGCGGATCGGCGCGAAATAGCCGATGAAGGTATAGCCCGTCCACAGGGCCAGGATCACCCACAGGAAATGCTTGGTGGCCTTGATGCGCAGTTTCCGGGCGCTCCAGGGCTGCTCGTCCAGGCGGATGCGGGCCAGGCGGTCGCCCTCGACCCTGGCCTCGATCCACATGAACAGCTCGGTATAGACCGTCTGCGGACAGGCGTAGCCGCAGAACAGGCGCCCCGCCATGGCCGTGAACAGGAACAGGGCGAAGGCCGACAGCACCAGCAGCACGGCCAGGTAGATCACGTCCTGGGGCCACAGCACCATGCCGAACAGGTAGAACTTGCGCGCGCCCAGGTCGAACAGCACGGCCTGGCGCCCGTTCCATTCGATCCAGGGCAGGCCGTAGAAGACCAGCTGGGTCAGGAACACCATCAGCACGCGGATGCGCGCGAAGTTCCCCTGGACGGACCGGGGATAGATCTTCGAGCGGACCTCGGCCAGCGCCTTCTCGACCTGGGGCGAGGTCCCGCCCCCCGAGCCCTTGCGGATCCTGCGCGCGGGCTGCCAGGCCGGGGCGTCGCGCGGCGTCTGCGCTGCGGCCTGCTGGGGGGGTTCCTTCTGCATGATGTCCTCTGTCCGTGGGTGACTGGTCTGTGTGACAGGCCCTTATGGTTCGAATGCGACGGCCGGCCCCGCCGCGGGGCCGACCGGCTAGCTCGTCAGCGGTTGGACTGGCCCCAGACCCAGGCCGCCAGCAGGCGGATCTGCTCGGGCGTCAGATTCTGCTTCTGGGCCGGCATCTGGTTGTCGCGGCCGTTCAGGATCGTCTCGACGATGGTGGCCTCGGAGCTGCCGTACAGCCAGACCCCGTCGGTCAGGTTCGGCGCGCCCAGGGCCTGGTTGCCCTTGCCGTCGATGCCGTGGCAGGCCACGCAGTAGGTCTCGAACCCGCGCTTGCCGGCATTGATGCGCAGCGGATCATGGGCCAGGCCCGACAGGGAGCGGACGTACTGGGCGATGGCGGAAGCCTCGTCGGGCTTGATCGCCGCGCTCCAGGCCGGCATCACGCCGTGGCGGCCTTCCGTGATGGTCTGCTGGATCTGTTCGGGCGCCCCGCCGTACAGCCAGTCGCCGTCGGTCAGGTTGGGAAAGCCGCGGCCGCCCTTGGCGTCCGACCCGTGGCACTGGGCACAGTTGTTCAGGAACAGGCGCTGGCCGATGTCCCGCGCCTGATCGTCGCGCGCGATGTCCGGGATGGGCATGTCGCGGAAGCGTTCATACACGGGCTGGATGCGCGCGTTGAGCGCCTCCTGTTCCTGCAGGACCTGCTGCCCGGCCGTGAAGCCCAGCGTGCCCTTCCAGCTGCCCAGCCCCGGATACAGCACCAGGTAGCCCAGCGCGAAAATGCACAGCAGCAGGTACATCACCGTCCACCAGCGCGGCACGGGATTGTTCAGTTCGGTCAGGTCGCCGTCCCAGACGTGGCCGGTGTTCTCGACCTGCGCCACGTCGCGCTTGAGCCAGGCGCGCTGGGAAAACA
>CBFGXR010000469.1:0-1867 GCA_965652675.1 uncultured Castellaniella sp. | reverse complement strand
GCGTGCGCCCGCAGGCGCTGCAGGCCGGCCTCGTCGAGGTCGACGGCGGACACGCGTGCGCCCCGGTCGAGCAACTGGCGGGCGACGGCGGCGCCGATGCCGCTGGCGGCGCCGGTGACGAGGATGTGGCGGTCCGGGAAGTCGTCCTGGCGGTGCGTGGCCGGGCTGTCGCGGCCGGTGTCGGGCAGGGCGTTCATGCGTGGGTCTCCCGGGTGGCGGGGGCGGTGGCGTCCTGCGCCAGGGCCTCGAAGATTTCGTCCAGGGTCAGGCTGACGCCGCAGCGGCGCGCGACGTGGGTGACGGCCATCCGGTGGTCTTCCAGGCTGAAGTCGGCGCAGGCGTCGATGGCCAGGAAGGGCTGGATGTCCTGCATGAAGGCTTCCAGGGCGGGGGCCAGGCAGCCGATGTGGGCGTAGACGCCGGTGATGATGAGCTGGTCGCGGCCTTGCGCGCGCAGCCGTTCCCGCAGGTCGGATCGCTGGAAGGCGCTGTAGCGCCACTTGGTCAGCACGGTGTCTTCCGGGCGGGGACTCAGGGCCGCGACGATGCGCGCGCCGTCCTGGTGTTCGGGCGCGGTCAGGCCCGGTCCCCAGAAGTCGTTCAGCAGCGCCCGGTCGGCTTCGGGCTGCACGGGCGGCTGGGCGGTGTAGTACACGGGAATGCCCAGGTCGCGGCAGCGGTCGCGCAGATGGACGATGACGGTGATCAGGTCGGGGATCGGCGCCTGCGTCACGTCGTACTTGCTCAGGAAATAGTCCTGCATGTCGTGGATCAGCAGGGCGGTGCGGCGCGCCTCGGGGCGCCAGTCCACGCGGTTGCGCGCGGGCTCGCGGGGCATGGCGTAGGACGGCAGGGAGGGGATGGTCATGAAATGAAACTCCGGAAAGGGCGGCTGGCGGCTTTACAGCAGTCCCAGCGCGTCCAGGACGGTGCGCAGCTTGTTGCCGGTTTCCTGGTATTCGAGCGCGGGGACCGAGCCGGGGACGATGCCCGCGCCGGCCGACAGGGTCAGGCGGCGGCCGCTGGCGTGGGCGCAGCGGATGGCGACCGCCCAGGCGCCGTCGCCGGCGGCGTCGCACCAGCCCGTGGCGCCGGCGAAGTAGCCGCGTTCGAACGGCTCGAGCGCCGCGATGGCGCGCCGGGCATCCGCCGTGGGCAGGCCGCAGACGGCGGGGGTGGGGTGCAGGGCGATGGCCAGGTCCAGGGCGCTGATGGCGGGATCGGCCAGTTCGCCCTCGATCAGGGTGCCCAGGTGCCAGAGGCGGGCGGTCGAGGTCAGGCCGGGCCGCGCGGGGACGTCCAGCGTGCGGCACAGCGGCCGCAGCGCGGCTTCGATGGCCTCGACCACGACGGCGTGTTCCAGCAGGTCCTTGGGCGAATCCAGCAGCGCCCGGGCGACGCGGGCGTCCTCGGCGGTGTCGGGGTGGCGCGCGGCCGTGCCGGCCAGGGGATGCACCCGCACGCGGTGGCCCTCGCGGCGCACCAGCAGTTCCGGGCTGGCGCCCAGGAAATAGTCCCGGTCGTCTTCCGACACGGGCAGCGCGTAGGTATGGCCGTGCGGGCTGGCCCGCCACAGCCGCGCCAGGACCTCGGGCAGGTCCAGGGGGCGCTCCAGTTCCAGTTCCAGGGTGCGCGACAGCACCAGCTTGCGCAGGCCGTCGGCCCGGCCCAGCCGTTCGAGCGCCGCGCTCACGCCGCGTTCGTACCCGGCCTGATCGGGGTGTTCCCGGCGCTGGAGGATGGTGGCGCCGCGCGCGGGCGGCAGGTCGCGCGGCGCGTCGATGCGGTGCAGCGACCGGGGCACGCGCAGCAGGGCCGGCGCCGGGCCGTCGGGATCGTAGGGCAGCAGGCCCAGCAGCAGGGGGCG
>CBFGXR010000468.1:0-1867 GCA_965652675.1 uncultured Castellaniella sp. | reverse complement strand
GGTGTGGTCATTTCGAAATACGTCAGGGTGACGCCGTCCCGGGCGGCCTCGATGCGCTCGAGCTGCGCCACGATGTCCGCGTCGGCGGCCTCCTCGCCGTTGATGCAGATGCGCTCGTTGAAGCGCAGCAGATGGGGCGAGGTGTACTTGCCGACCTTGTAGCCCGCGTTGAGCAGCATGGATTCCAGCATGGCGCAGGTGGAACCCTTGCCGTTGGTGCCGGCCACGGTGATCTTGACGCAATCCAGGGACAGGTCCAGGGGGTCGGGCACGGCGCGGATGCGGTCCAGGCCCAGGTCGATGGCCTTCGGGTGCAGGGTTTCGAGATAGGCCAGCCAGTCGGCGAGCGTGGCGCCCGGAGCGGGAGCGGAAAGGGACATGAGCGGACTTCGACAATGAAAAACGGCAGGTGCCGATATTAGCACCTGCCGTTCAAGGAACGCCGGACATCCCTGCTGTCCGCAAGGAGGTCCCTCGCCGCCTGCAGGCGGCGAGGTGGGCGGACTCCGGCCGCCGGGCCGCCCCAAGGCCGGAGAGCCCCCTTGGGGGGCAGCAAGCGGCCGAAGGCTGCGCAGCGTGGGGGCCCTTACTTCTTCCGCGCCGGCGGCACGTCCGTGCAGTGGCCGTCGGCGACCTCGGCGGCCATGCCGACCGATTCGCCCAGCGTCGGGTGCGGGTGGATGGTCTTGCCGATATCCACGGAATCCGCGCCCATCTCGATGGCCAGCGCGACTTCGCTGATCAGGTCGCCCGCGTGGGTGCCGACGATCCCGCCGCCCAGGATGCGGCCGGTTTCCGCGTCGAACAGCAGCTTGGTGAAGCCCTCGTCGCGGCCGTTGGCGATGGCGCGGCCCGAGGCCTGCCAGGGGAACAGGCCCTTCTTGACGGCAATGCCGTCCTGCTTGGCCGCTTCCTCGGTCAGGCCGACCCAGGCCACCTCGGGATCCGTGTAGGCCACCGAGGGGATCACGCGCGCGTCGAAGAAGGCCTTGTGGCCGGCGATGACTTCGGCGGCCACGTGGGCCTCGTGGACGGCCTTGTGCGCCAGCATGGGCTGGCCCACGATGTCGCCGATGGCGTAGATGTGCGGCACGTTGGTGCGCATCTGCTTGTCCACGGTGATGAAGCCCCGGTCGGACACCGCCACGCCGGCGTTTTCCGCGCCGATCTTCTTGCCGTTGGGCGAACGGCCGACCGCCTGCAGCACCAGGTCGTAGCACTGGGGTTCCTTGGGGGCGGCTTCGCCTTCGAAGGTGACCCAGATGCCGTCTGCCTTGGCTTCCGCCCCCACCGTCTTGGTGTTGAGCATGACGTGGTCGAAGCGCCTGGCGTTCATCTTGTCCCAGACCTTGACCAGGTCGCGGTCGGCGCCGGTCATGAGGGTGGGCAGCATTTCCACCACGTCCAGGCGGGCGCCCAGCGCGGAGTAGACCGTGCCCATTTCCAGGCCGATGATGCCGCCGCCGACGATCAGCATGCGCTTGGGCACCGATTTCAGGGCCAGCGCGCCGGTGGAGTCGACGATGCGCGGATCGTCCGGCAGGAACGGCAGCTTCACCGACTGGCTGCCGGCGGCGATGATGGCCGAGGCGAACTTGACCGTGGCCTGGCCGCCATCCGCCTTGGCCACCGTCAGGTGGTGCGGATCGGCGA
Source organism: uncultured Castellaniella sp. (assembly GCA_965652675.1). Taxonomy (GTDB): domain Bacteria; phylum Pseudomonadota; class Gammaproteobacteria; order Burkholderiales; family Burkholderiaceae_B; genus Castellaniella. The sequence continues at coordinate 214 of CBFGXR010000468.1, read as the reverse complement.
AGGTGCCCACGCCCTGGATGACCGTGACCTTGCGGGCCTTGGCCATGCCGGCCAGGCCGCCGGTGAGCTTGCCCACCACGGAATCCTTGTAGCCGCGCAGTTTGTCCAGATCGATCGTCGGTTCGCCGAAGGCGATGCCGTGGGCGGCCATGGACTTGGCCTCTTCCAGCACGCCGACGGTGTGCAGCAGGGCCTTGGAGGGGATGCAGCCGAC
>CBFGXR010000467.1:0-1869 GCA_965652675.1 uncultured Castellaniella sp. | reverse complement strand
GGGCCAGGGCGAAGCCGGCGCGGGCGGCGCGGTCGGCTACCTGATCGGCGAGGAAAATCGCGGCCTGGAATACATGTTCATCATGATGAACGCGGCGCGCTACGCGGTCGGCCTGCAGGGAGTGGCCGTGTCCGAACGCGCGCTGCAGCATGCGGCGGCCTACGCGGCCGAGCGCATCCAGGGCAACGCCCTGGAAGGCTCCGCCGGTCCGGTGCCCATCGTCCGCCATCCCGACGTGGCGCGCATGCTGGGCATCATGCGCGGCCTGACCGAGGGCGCGCGCGCCGTGGCCTATGTGGCGGCGGGCTACCGGGACAAGGCGGCCCATCTGGCGGACGAGGCGGAACGCGCCCGCTGCAAGGCCGCGTACGAATACTTCGTGCCCATCGTCAAGGCGTTTTCCACGGAATCGTCCGTCGAAGTCGCGTCCCTGGGCGTGCAGGTGCATGGCGGCATGGGCTTCATCGAGGAAACCGGCGCCGCCCAGTACTACCGCGACGCCCGCATCCTGCCCATCTACGAGGGCACCACGGCGATCCAGGCCAACGACTTCATCGGCCGCAAGCTGGCGCGTGACGGCGGCGCCGTGGCGCGCGAGCAGATCGCGGGGATGCGCGACACGGCGGCGGCCCTGAGGGCGGCCGGCGGCGTGCATACCGAAGCCCTGGGCATGATCGGCGAGCGCCTGGAGACGGCGGCGGGGGCTTACGAGTCGGCGCTGGCCTTCGTGCTGGAACACATCCGCGAGGACATCCGGGGCGTCTTCACGGGCAGCGTGCCGTGCCTGATGCTGGCCGGGACGGCGCACGCGGGCTGGCAGCTGGGGCGTGCCGCCCTGGCGGCGGCCGCCGCCATCGGCGCGGGTTCGACCGACGCCTTCCACCCGAACAAGATCGCCACGGCCGTGCAGTACGCCGCCCACGTGCTGCCGCGCACGCTGGCGCTGCAGTCCGCCATCCGGGACGGCGGGCTGGCCGATCGCTATGTGCGTCAGACGCAGATATAGACATAACTATCAGGTATTTCAATAGCTGTTTATATTCTGCAAGAATCTTAAGTGTCTAAACTAATACACGCCGTCCGGATCGTCCGGGCGGCGGACACTTGAAACAGGAGCTATTGATGGCCACTCTGCGTCTGGGCGACACCGCCCCCGATTTCGAACAGGAATCCTCCCTGGGCAAGATCAAGTTTCACGAATTCCTGGGCAACGGCTGGGGCGTCCTGTTCTCCCACCCGGCCGACTTCACGCCGGTCTGCACCACCGAACTGGGCTACACCGCCATCCTGTCGGGCGAATTCGCCAAGCGCGGCGCCAAGGTGATCGCCGTGTCGGTCGATGGCAAGCAGTCGCACATCGACTGGATCAAGGACATCAACGACACCCAGAAGACCAACGTCCAGTACCCGATCCTGGCCGACGAGGACCGCAAGGTCGCGACCCTGTACGACATGATCCACCCGAACGCCAGCACCACCGCCACGGTGCGTTCGGTGTTCGTCATCGATCCGAACAAGAAGATCCGCCTGATCCTGACCTATCCGGCCAGCACGGGCCGCAACTTCGACGAAATCCTGCGCGCCCTGGATTCCCTGCAACTGACCGACAACTACAGCGTCGCCACCCCGGTGAACTGGAAGCAGGGCGAGGATGTCATCATCGCCCCGTCGATCAAGGATCCGGCCGTCCTGAAGGAAAAATTCCCCAAGGGCTACACCGAAGTCCGCCCCTACCTGCGCACCACGCCGCAGCCGGACCTCTGATCCTTACGGATCGGATCCCGGGCATGCCGGCCCCGCCACGCGGGCCGGCCGGACCCCGGCGCCGGACAGCGTCCGCCGCCGGGGTTTTCTTTATCCGGGGTGGAC
>CBFGXR010000466.1:0-1877 GCA_965652675.1 uncultured Castellaniella sp. | reverse complement strand
GGACATCTTCCTGGAAATGCAGCCCATCATGTCGCTGCGCCATCCCTTGCAGACCCTCAACTTCGAGGCGCTGCTGCGGGTGCGCAACACCGGCGCGCGGCCGCTGCAGACCGGCAAGATCATCCAGGCGGCGGAAGACAGCGGCATGGTCACCGCCATCGACAAATGGGTGTTCACGACCCTGCTCGAATGGATGTCCAAGCACCACCTGAAGCTCGGCCAGACCCGCCAGGTCAACGTCAATCTCAGCGGGGTCTCGCTGAACGACGACCGCTTCATCAACGTCCTGTTCGGCATCCTGAACCAGCAGCCGCAATTCACCCGGCGCCTGTGCGTGGAAATCACCGAGGGCGTGGCCCTGCAGGACCTGGAGCGCACCCGCCAGTTCATGCGGCGGCTGCAGCGCATGGGCGCCCGCGTGGCGCTGGACGACTTCGGGGCCGGCTACACCTCGTTCTCGTACCTGAAGGAACTGCCGGCCGACATGATCAAGATCGACGGCACCCTGATCCGCGACATGCTGGGGAGCGAGGCCAACATCGCCATCGTCAACAGCATCGTGGACCTGGCCCACAACCTGGGCATGGAATGCATCGCCGAATGGGTCGAGGACGTCGCCACCCTGCGCGCGCTGGCCGACATGGGCGTGGACTACGTCCAGGGCTACGTGATCTCGGGGTCGCGGCCCCCGCTGGAAATCCTGGCCTGCGACAACATCCTGCCGCTGGTCGGGGACCCGGCCGCCCGCGCCTACATCGAGGAAATCAGCGGACGGCGCCTGTCGTAGGCGCCGCCGGCGGAAACCGGCAGGACCGGGCCGCGCCTTTCCGGCGGCACGGCCCCCGGCGCATCACAGTTCGCCGTACGAGTGCAGGCCCGACAGGAACATGTTCACCCCCAGGAAGGCGAAGCTGGTCACCAGCAGGCCCGACAGCGCCCAGTAGGCGGACATGGCGCCGCGCAGGCCCTTCATCAGGCGCATGTGCAGCCAGGCGGCGTAGTTCAGCCAGACGATCAGCGCCCAGGTTTCCTTGGGGTCCCACTGCCAGTAGGTGCCCCAGGCGTCGGCCGCCCACAGCGCCCCCAGGATCGTGGCCACGGTGAAGAAGGCGAAGCCCACCGCGATGGCCCGATACATGATGTCGTCGAGGATTTCCAGCGACGGCAACCGCCGGGCGATCGGCGCGCGGAACGCCAGGATCGCGCCCACGATCAGCGCGCCGATGCCGAAATACAGCATCCAGGTGGCCGACAATTCACGCGAGCCGAAGATCAGCGGCTCGGCGCACAGGACCGCCCCCAGGATGAACACCGGCACCAGCGGCTTCCAGGTGCGGGTCTCGCCGTGGGATTTGACCAGATAGGCGAAGCCCACCATGGCCGCCAGGCTGAAGGTGCCGTAGCCGATGAAATTCGCCGGCACGTGCAGTTTCATCCACCAGCTCTTCAGGGCGGGCACCAGCGGCTGGATCTGATAGGCGTCCCGGGTGAAGGAATACCACAGCAGGAACACCACCAGCGAGCTGATGACCAGCAGCACGAAGCCCCCCAGGGCGCGCGTGGCGTAGCGGCGTTCGTAGTACAGGTAGAACAGTGCCGTGATCAGGCACAGCAGGACGAAGACTTCGTACAGGTTGCTGACGGGGATGTGGCCGATGTCGGGCCCCAGCAGATGGCCTTCGCGCCAGCGCACCAGCAGGCCGGTCACCCCGGCGTAGACCGCCGTCCAGGTCAGGATGGAGCCCAGCCAGGCCGCCGTGCGGCTGGCGAAGCCGATCCAGTAGCAGACCGTCGCCAGGGCGAACAGGGCGCACATCCACAGGATGGCCGACTGCGAGGAAATCAGGTATTTCAGCAGGAAGACGCTCTCGGCGCGC
>CBFGXR010000465.1:0-1879 GCA_965652675.1 uncultured Castellaniella sp. | reverse complement strand
ACGCTCATCTCAGATCACCTTCGCTTCGTTCTTCAGCTTGGCCACCAGCGCGGCCACGTCCGGCACCATCACGCCGGCGCCGCGCTTGGGCGGCTCGGCGACCTTCAGCGTCTTGATGCGCGGCGCCACGTCCACCCCCAGTGCCTCGGGCTTGATGGTCTCCAGCGGCTTCTTCTTCGCCTTCATGATGTTGGGCAGCGTCACGTAGCGCGGCTCGTTCAGCCGCAGGTCGGTCGTGACGATCGCCGGCAGCGACAGGCTGAGGGTCTCCAGGCCGCCATCGACTTCGCGAGTGACCTGGACGCGGTCGCCTTGCACCTCGACCTTGCTGGCGTTGGTCGCCTGCGGCCAGTCCAGCAGCGCGGCCAGCATCTGGCCGGTCTGGTTGGCGTCGTCGTCGATCGCCTGCTTGCCCAGGATCACCAGGCCGGGCTGTTCCTTGTCCACCAGCGCCTTGAGCAGCTTGGCCACCGCCAGCGGCTGCAGTTCGGCGTCGGTCTGGACCAGGATGCCGCGGTCGGCGCCGATCGCCATGGCGGTGCGCAGGGTTTCCTGGCATTGCGGCACCCCGCACGACACCGCCACGATCTCGGCGGCCGCGCCCTTTTCCTTCAGGCGGGTCGCTTCCTCGACGGCGATTTCGTCGAACGGATTCATGGACATCTTGACGTTGGCGATGTCCACGCCAGTGTGATCGGATTTGACGCGTACCTTGACGTTGTAGTCAACCACGCGCTTGACCGGTACCAGGACCTTCATCGAGCATACTCCAGAATGGAAAGAAAACAGGATGGCCGCGTCCGACGACGAATCGTGTCGCGCGCGGCCCCATCAGTAACCGCCCAGCGCCCGCACATGCGCCACCGCGCTGCGCCCCAGGGCGGACAGGTCGTAACCGCCTTCGAGAAAGCTGACGATCCGCCCCTGGGCGGATTCGGCCGCGATCTCGACCAGACGTTCGGTGATCCAGGCGTAGTCCGCCTCGACCAGTTTCAGGCTGCCCATGTCGTCCTCGCGATGGGCGTCGAACCCCGCCGACACCAGGATCAGTTCGGGCCGGAAGCCGCGCAGCGCCGGCAGCCAGCGGTCCGACACGATGGTGCGGATCACGTCGCCGCCGGAATAGGCGTCGACCGGGACGTTGATCATGTTCGGTCCCGGGTTTTCCTGGCGCGTGTCCGGGAACAGCGGATATTGGTAGAAGCTGCACATCATGACCCGGTCGTCGCCCACGAAGGCTTCTTCGGTGCCGTTGCCGTGATGCACGTCGAAATCCACGATGGCGACGCGCGACAGGCCGTGATGATCCAGGGCGTAGCGGGCCGCGACGGCGATGTTGTTGAAGAAGCAGAACCCCAGGGCATTGCCGGGGCGCGCGTGGTGGCCCGGCGGGCGGATGGCGCAAAAGGCCGTCCGCGCATGGCCGGCCAGGATCTCGTCCAGGGCCGTCAGGCCGGCGCCGGCCGCCGCCCAGGCCGCCTGCAGCGTGTCCGGATTCATGATCGTGTCAGGATCCAGCGGGAAATAGCCGTGCGCCGGCGCGTGCTGGCGCAGGAACGCCAGGTATTCCGGCGTGTGCACCCGCAGCACGTCTTCGGGTTCGGCGGGGCGCGCCGTGCGATGAGACAGGAAGTCCATCAGGCCGTTGGCGGCCAGCTGATCGGCCACCGCATCCAGGCGTTGAGGGGATTCGGGGTGCCAGGCCCCCATCTCATGCAGGCGGCAGGCTGGATGGGTAATATAGAGTGTCTCCATAAGGGCGATTATGTTCAGACCAACCCGTATTTTGCAAGTTGCCGTAGCGTCGCTTTTTATATCCGGCTGCGCCAGCAGCCAGAGCGGTTCCTGGCGCGTGTCCGGGAACAGCGGATATTGGTAG
>CBFGXR010000464.1:0-1880 GCA_965652675.1 uncultured Castellaniella sp. | reverse complement strand
CCCGGACAGCGGGACGATCGCCGGCGGCAGGTAGGCGCCGATGCGGTCGAAGACCAGGGCGCAGGGCGCCTGGCGCACGGCCGCCGCGTCGTCCGAACGGCTGATCACGGCCACCCGGGTCAGCTCGGCGAGCGTCCGGGCGCTTCCGGCGGGATCGTCCGGACGCAGCAGGACGAGATAGCGTTGCGTCCCGGCCGGGACGGTGGTGGTCGGTGTGCCGGGCATGGCATCCTCCCTGGCTTCTGACGGGATGTCCCACCTTAGCACGGCGACCGGCCCCGCCCGGACTCCGGAAACGGGCTTTTCAACCTGGCGGATCCTGCCACGATCCCGGCGTCCCGCTCCGTCCCGCCCGCATGAACGCCGGATGAACGCCGGCTTCACGGGGGATTCAGGCGCCCGATTCCATACTGTTTCCATCGCCGATCCGCATCGGCCCGCGCAGATGGAAACCCGCATGAAAATCCGATACCTCCTGTCCGCCTTTCTCGGCGTCCTGGCCCTGGCATGGGCCTGGGACGCCTTCGTCCTCAGTCCCATGGCCGGAGACTGGCCCTGGGTGGCCCGCAAGCAGGCGATTTACCTGAGCGGCGTCTGGGCCATGGGCCTGATGTCCCTGGTCATGATCCTGGCGACCCGTCCGGCCTGGCTGGAGCCGGCCCTGGGCGGCATGGACCGTATCTATCGCCTGCACAAGTGGGCCGGCATCCTGGCCATCGGCCTGGGCGCCCTGCACTGGCTGCTGGAACTGGGCGGCGGCACCCTGCGCGGCCTGATCGGCGCGGCCGTGAACAAGCCGCCCAAAGTCGCCGTGCTGGAGTTCATGCAATCCAGCCACGGCCTGGCCAAGGACGTCGGCGAATGGGCGATCTACGCCCTGCTCGCCTCCCTGGTCATCACGCTGTGGAAGGCCTTTCCCTACAAGTCCTGGCGGCTCCTGCACCGCGTCATGCCCCTGCTCTACCTGGCTCTGGTGTTCCACTCCGTGGCCCTGACGCCGCTGGCCTGGTGGACGCAGCCCCTGGGCCTGATGATGGGCGCGCTCATGCTCGCGGGCAGCCTGTCGGCCATCCCCGCGCTGCGCCGGCGCATCGGCCGGCGGCGCAGCCACGACGGACGCATCGAATCCGTGCGTGAACTGCCCGCCGGCATCACCGAGGTCTCCTGTGTCATGGACGCCGGCTGGCCCGGCCACCGGGCAGGGCAGTTCGCCTTCGTCACCTTTGATGCCCGCGAAGGCGCCCACCCCTACACCATCGCCAGCGCCGACCCGGACGGCACTCGCCGCCTGACCTTCCAGATCAAGGCGCTGGGCGACTACACCCGGGGCCTGGCGCGGCGCCTGCGAGCCGGCCAGCCGGTCCGCGTCGAAGGCCCCTACGGCCGCTTCGACCACCGCCGGGGCGGGATCCATCAGGCCTGGGTGGCCGGCGGCATCGGCATCACGCCGTTCCTGGCCTGGCTGGAATCGCTGCAGGCCCGCCCCGACGCCGCGCCCCATGCGCAGCTGCACTACTGCGTCCGCGACGCGGCGCACGACCCCTTCGTCGAACGCCTGCGGGCGCTCTGCGCCACCCTGCCGCGCATCACCCTGCACGTGCACGACGCGGGCGCCGGCCAGCGCCTGGACGCCGAGACCCTGCGCCGCGAAGCCGGCGCCCTGCCCGGCGACGCCCTGGACGTCTGGTTCTGCGGCCCGGCCGGCCTGGCCCGGCATCTGGAGGGCGGCCTGCGGACCCTGGGCCTGAAGGACGTGCCGGTGCACCGGGAGGCGTTCGAGATGCGGTGAAAATATCGTATAATGCTGGACTTGGCCTGGGGCACCCCAGGCATCGGACATCATCGGCGCAATGGCAGAGTGGTGATGCAGCGGATTGCAA
>CBFGXR010000463.1:0-1884 GCA_965652675.1 uncultured Castellaniella sp. | reverse complement strand
AGGCACAGGCAGGACGCCACCTCCGCCAGGCACAAGCCGATCCAGAACCACACCATGCCGTCTCCTTCGGTCTCAGACCTCGATCGCCACCATCCGCCGTATCCAGAGCAGGCCCACGCCCTCCAGCGCCAGGATCGCCATCAGCACGATCCAGCCGTACCAGGTCTGCCACAGCAATGCCATGGCCTCGGGTTCCAGACGGCTCAGCACCAGGGCCAGCGCCACCGGCAGGCCGGCCATGATGCGGCTCTGCATGCGGCCCTGGGCGGTCAGCGCCTCGACCCGGCCCAGCCAGTGCTGCCGCGCCCGCAGCGTCCGTGCGATGCTTTCCAGCGTGTCGGCCAGGCCGCCGCCCGTGCGGGCGGCGATCCCCAGCGCTGACACCACCAGGCTGCAGGACTCGGTCGGCATGCGGTCACGCAGCTGCAGCAAGGCGTCCTGGAAGCCCAGGCCCAGGCGCTGCTCGCGCAGCAGCAGGCCGAATTCCTGGGACAGCGGCGGACCGGACTGGGCCACGAGGTGCCGCAACGCGGGCTGGACCCCCGCCCCCGCGCGCAGAGCGCCGGCCAGCGCCTGCAACAGGTCGGGCAACTGAGCGTCGAACCGGCGCGCCCGGCGGCGGCGCACGTGGCGCAGGATCAGCGGCGGCGCGCACAGCAGTCCGGCCAGCACGGCCAGCACGCCCCACCAGCGTCCCGCCAGCCAGGCCACCGCCAGCACCAGGGTCAGGGCCAGCCCGGCCGCGGCCGGCCGCAGCTGGGCCATGTCCAGGAACAGAAAGGACGCGTCCAGCGTGCGCCGGGTCTCGTCCCGCACGCGGTCCTCATAGCGTGTCCAGGCACGCTCGGCCCGTCCCAGCAGCCACCAGGCCGCCAGCGCGACGCTGCCCGCCAGCAGCGCGAAGATCAGGGCCGGCATGGCGCGCCCTCCGGGACGGGATGCCCGTCCAGCGCAGCCCGGCCCTGAACGACCGTGCGGCCGGAGAACAGCGCGGCATCCAGCGCCGCCGCGCCCTCGAAACCGTCGGGCGGCAGGCCACAGCCGGTGAACACGGCGGGCGGGCCGGCGCGCCCCAGAAACAGATCCTGCAGCTGGATGCGCCCGCCTTCCTGGCCCGTCACCTGGACGATCGCGCTCACCAGGCGCCGGCCATCGGCGGCGCGCGTCAGCTGGACGATGAAATCGATGCTGGAGGCGACGTGTTCGCGGATCGCGGCCAGCGGCAGATCCATGCCCGCCATCAGGATCATGGTTTCCAGGCGGGCCAGCGCGTCGCGCCGGCTGTTCGCGTGCAGCGTGGTCAGCGAGCCCTCGTGCCCGGTGTTCATGGCGGCCAGCATGTCGAAAGCCTCGCCGCCCCGGCATTCCCCCACCACGATCCGGTCCGGGCGCATGCGCAGGGCGTTGCGCACCAGGTCGCGGATCTCGACGCGGCCCCGGCCTTCCGGATTGGGCGGCCGGGCCTCCAGGCTGACCAGATGCGCATGGTTCAGGCGCAGTTCGGCGGCATCCTCGATCGTGATGATGCGCTCGCCGGCCGGGATGGCATTGGACAGGACATTCAGCAGACTGGTCTTGCCCGAGCCCGTGCCGCCGGAGACGATCAGATTCTTGCGCCGGCGCACGCAATGCGTCAGGAACCGCGCCATGGCCTCGTCCAGGGCGCCGACGGCCAGCAGGTCGGACATGTCCAGGCGCCGGGCGGGGAACTTGCGGATCGTCAGGCTGGCACCGCGCAGGGCGATGGGCGCGATCACGGCGTTCACCCGGGAGCCGTCGCGCAGGCGGGCGTCGACCATGGGCGCGCTTTCGTCGATCCGCCGCCCCAGCGGCGCCACGATCCGGTCGATGATGCCCAGCACCGCCTGTTCGACGCTGAAGCTG
>CBFGXR010000462.1:0-1885 GCA_965652675.1 uncultured Castellaniella sp. | reverse complement strand
AGCGCTTGCGCGCCCCAGACCTTCACCGGCTGGTCGAAGCCGGGCAGCGCCATCGTGGTGCCGGGGACGGGATCGAAGGCCCGTACCCGGCGCGCCAGTTCCGCCGCGGGGCGGGAGAAGTCCAGCGCCGACTCGGATTTCAGCAGCTTGTCCGCGTAGCACACGCCCGCCTCCGGCTGGGGGACCGGCACCGGCGCGTCTCCGGCCGCCAGCCGCGCCAGGACGTCCACGATGGCGCGCGCGCCGTCGGCCGCCAGCCCGTCGTGCAGGCTGGCGCCGGTCTCGTCCGCCGCCAGCGGGCGTTCCACCCGATGCAGCATGCCGCCCGTGTCCAGGCCCGCGTCCATTTGCATGATGGTCACGCCGCTGGCGGCGTCGCCCGCCTCGATCGCGCGCTGAATGGGCGCCGCCCCGCGCCAGCGCGGCAGCAGGCTGGCGTGGATGTTCAGGCAGCCGTGGCGCGGCAGATCCAGCACCCACTGCGGCAGGATCAGCCCGTAGGCCGCCACGACCATGACATCCGGCGCCAGATCCCGCAGCGCGGCCTCGGCCTCCCGGGCGTGTTCCGGATATTTGCCGTCCAGCCGCAGGCTACGCGGCTGCAGCACGGGGATGCCGGCGGCCTGGGCGGCCTGCTTGACGGGGCCGGGCACGAGTTTCATGCCGCGCCCCGAGGGGCGGTCCGGCTGGGGCAGGACGCAGACGACCTCGTGCCCGGCCCCGATCAGGGCGTCCAGGGCCTGCCGGGCGAATTCCGGCGTTCCCGCAAAGGCGATGCGCATTCAGGCGGATTCGCGCTGGGTCTCGCGCTGCTGCTTGCGCAGGCGCGTGCGGATGCGGTTCTGCTTGAGCACCGACAGGTACTCGACGAAGACCTTGCCCAGCAGATGATCGAGTTCGTGCTGCACGCACACGGCCAGCAGGCCCTCGGCGTCGAATTCGTAGGGTTCGCCGCGCTCGTCCAGGGCGCGCACGTGGATGCGCGCGGAGCGTTCGACCTCGTCGTAGACGCCGGGCACCGACAGGCAGCCTTCCTCGTAGACCTGGAGTTCCTCGCTCTTCCAGGTGATTTCGGGATTGATCAGCACGTGCAGGTCGTTGCCGTCTTCGGAGACGTCGATGACCACGACCCGTTCGTGGACGTCCACCTGAGTCGCCGCCAGGCCGACTCCGGGCGCCGCGTACATGGTCTCGGCCATGTCGCGCACCAGTTGGCGGACGCGGTCGTCCACCTGTTGCACCGGCGCGGCGACCTTGTGCAGACGGGGATCCGGGTATTTGAGAATGGGAAGCAGAGCCATGTCGAAAACCGTGACGGTGATGCCAAAGCTCCATGATAAATCAGGACCATGACGCGGGACAGGAACATCCTGCCCGCGGCGAAGGCCCCCGTCTTTCATGGCACACTGGCGCCATGCCCCTGAACGCCCCCGAAACCGAACTGCGCGCCTGGATCCGCCTGAGCCTCGAGCCCGACCTGGGCGCGGCCCGGATCCGCCTGCTGCTGTCGGTCTTCGGCATGCCGCAGCACATCGTCTCGGCCACCACCGGCAGCCTGGCTCGCTACCTGGATCCCGCACTGGCGGCCCGCTTGCGCCAGCCGCCCGAACCGGCGCTTCAGGCCGCCATCGACCAGGCGCTGGACTGGCTGCGGGCCGACGGCCATCACCTGCTGACCCTGGCCGATCCCCATTATCCGCGCGCGCTGTACGCGCTGGTCGACCCGCCGCCACAAGGCCCTGATGGCCTTCCGGTTGACCCGGCCTGCGTCGCTATCGGCGACGCGTACCAGCGCCTGGCTGAGCAACAACTCGCAGCCGCCCGTCGCGTCCGGGCCTGCGCAAGGACACGCTGGCGGGGCTCGGCTACAAGACGCCGATCGGCG
>CBFGXR010000461.1:0-1886 GCA_965652675.1 uncultured Castellaniella sp. | reverse complement strand
ATTCCTGGGTGTTTACGGGGCGGACCCGGACGCCGTGGCAGCCGGCCAGCAGGCAGGTTGCCACCAGCAGGCCGATCCAGCGAGCCGGACGGCCGGCCGGGGACCCGGGCCGGGAAGCGTTCATGACGGGTGCGCGGCGAGGTCCCGCGCGGTCTCGTCCGCCGGCTCCGGCGCGCGGATGCGCCGCGAGAATTCCAGGGCCGGTCCCGCCTGGGCGGCGCGGCGCGTGATGTCGGCGCGGGCCCGCAGGACGTCCAGCGGCAGGCTCGTGTCCAGGCCGCCGTGGCCGTACAGGTATTCGGGCAGGTAGCCCGACAGGATCAGCCGGATGTCCAGCGGCAGGCCGGGGACCAGCGGCCGGACCATGTCGTAGACCAGGGTCGTGCAGTTGGCCGTCAGCGTGTGATAGAAGCGCGGATCGTCCGCGAGCCGGTTGGCGCGTTCCACGTAGGACCGGAACAGGGCGCGCATGGCCGGCGCGGGCATCCGGACCGGATACAGGAAGACCTGCTCGCCCCGGGGGCCGGCGCGCACGTGGAGGATGTCGCGTTCCTCGGCGGCCACGATGGCCAGTTCGAACTGCTTGAAGAAGCCGCCCAGGGTGGAAAAGGCCTCGTCGCGCTCCCGGCGGATCTCGACGGAAAACACCACGTGGCGTCCGTCCGTGAAGCCGAAGGACACCAGCGTGTGGGCGATGGGCGGCCCCATCCAGTAGGACAGCGCCATGTCCACGGAGGCCAGGGTATCCAGGTCGTAGGTGCCGTCGTGCCAGCGCGCGGTGTAGTCCGTGTCGCCGCGCCAGTCGAAGTCGCGGATGTTCCGCAGCGTGACCCGGGACCCCTGCACGCTGCCGCGCAGGGGGCGGGAGACCTCGTCGGCCCAGTCGCGGTCGTTCGACGGCTTCAAGCTCAGCCACCAGACCGCCAGCACGATGAAGGCGAGGGCGAGTGCGGCGAGCGTCCAGCGGACCATGGCGTCCCTAGGGCGTGTCCGGTCGGCGCACGCGCGGCCTGCTGTGCTGTTCGTCCGCGGCGCGGCCTGCATGCCGCTTCGATTCGATAGGCTCGAAATGGTGCGCAGGGACCATTTCGTGTCCGATCTCATCCTCGGAGAAGGCGGGCAAGGGGTAGTCCTCTTCGTCGAAGGCGCGGTCGCCGTCGGCGTCCGCCCGGCCCGTGGGCCGCAGATTGGCGAAGTCCATCAGCGCCGGGTCCATCAGGTGCGAGGGCACCACGTGCGACAGGGCGCGGAAGATGTTCCAGGTGCGGTTGGTGAAATGGCGGTCCCATTCCTCCAGCATGCGGCCCACTTCCTTGCGCTTCAGGTTTTCCTGGGAGCCGCACAGGTTGCAGGGGATGATGGGGAATTCGCGCAGCCGGGCGTAGGCGGCCAGATCCTTTTCGCGCACGTAGGCCAGCGGCCGGATGATGACGTGTTCGCCGTTGTCGGACACCAGCTTGGGCGGCATGGCCTTCATGCGCCCGCCGTAGAACAGGTTCAGGAAGAAGGTCGCCAGGATGTCGTTGCGGTGGTGGCCCAGGGCGATCTTGGTGGCCCCCAGCTCGCGGGCGACGCGGTACAGGATGCCGCGACGCAGGCGCGAGCACAGGGAACAGGTGGTCTTGCCTTCCGGGATCAGGCGCTTGACGACGGAATAGGTGTCCTGGTTCTCGATGTGGAAGGGGATGCCGCGCGCGCTCAGGTAGTCGGGCAGGACGTGTTCCGGAAACCCGGGCTGCTTCTGGTCCAGATTGACGGCGACGATCTCGAAATCGATGGGCGCGCGCTCGCGCAGCGCCAGCAGGATGTCGAGCAGGCCGTAGGAATCCTTGCCGCCCGACAGGCAGACCATGACGCGGTCGCCGTGTTCGATCATGCCGAAGTCG
>CBFGXR010000460.1:0-1892 GCA_965652675.1 uncultured Castellaniella sp. | reverse complement strand
AGTAGCTGTGGTTGCCGGCGCTGACGTCCGGGACCGGCTGCAGGCCGCCGGAGGTGAGCGCGGTGCGCGAGCGGCCGTTGGCCATCGTCTTCACCCAGGTCGCCCATTTCTCCGCCGACATGGAGGCGGCGTCGAAGCTCGGCGCCGAGGAGCGCGTCATCGTCCCGGAGTAGCAGGAGTCGACCACGGTCAGCACGTGCTTGGCCGGCATCGCATTGAGGATGTCGCTGACCATGGCGTTGGAGATCCAGGTCTTGCTGTTGCCGTCGACGCCGTCGCTCGGCACCCAGTAGCCCTTGCCGGCGCCGTCGATTTCGCCGTGGCCGGCGTAATAGATGAGCAGGTTGTCGTTGGCACCCAGCTTTTCGCGCATCTCGTTCAGCGCGGTCAGCATCTCCAGGCGCGATGCGTTCAGCAGCACGGTGGTCTGGTAGCCGTAACGGCCCTTGAGCACGTTCGCCACCGCGGTTGCATCGCTGGCCGCGGTCTTCAGGGGCGCGTAGCCGGAGTCGCGGTAGGTGTTGTTGCCGATCACCACCGCGAAGAAGCGGCCGAGCTTGACGTCGCGCGGCAGCGTGCCGGCCGCCGCCAGCGCCGGCGCGGCGCTGCCGCCGCCCGTGGCCTGCGGGACCATGGTGAAGTCGAGCTGGGCGCGGCCGCCGCGCTTGTCGACCGCCGCGACCTTGACCGGAGTGCCGCCGGCGGCGACGTCGATGTCGCTGCTAAAAGTGCCGTTGGCTTCCAGCTTGGCCGGCTGGCCGTTGACCGTGATCGACGCGACTGCGGTCGGGTTGCTGACGCGGCCCACCAGCTTGCGCTTGCCGGGGCCGCGCACCACCGCCGTGCTGCGGCCGCGGGTGGCGACGAAGATCGGGTCGAGGATCTGCAGCGAGCCGGGCGAACCGGCGAGCACCGTGCCGCCGCCGCCCGCGCGCTGCTCGAGCGCCGCGATCTGCGTGCGCTGGCTGTTGATCTTCTGCTCCTGCGCCAGCAGTTCGTTTTCCAGCAGCTTGCTCAGCCCGGAGTCCTGCGAGGCGCGCGCCTCCGCCAGCCTGGACTGTGTCGCCGCCAGCTCGCGCTGCGAAGCCGCCAGGGCGTTGCGGCGCTCGGCCAGTTGCGACTGCAGCTGCCGGACCTGCTCGCGCAGCTCGGCCGACTCGCCCTGCGCCTGCTGCACCTGCGTCTGCAGCCGTCCTCGATCAGCTCGACGATCTCCTCCGGGCTGAGGTTGAGAAGGGTGGCGGCTTCATCGGGTGACAACAACACGTAATCCATTACCGGCTCCAGCCATCGCACGAACGGGGCGCAGGCACAAACGCCCCGCTGCGATGGTAGGCAAAGTCCCCGGCCGCCGGGAAGGCGTGGCGCGCGCATCGTTAGCGCAAGGTTCACGAATCCGCGCGCGATGGGCGCGGAAAAAAACAAAGCCCCCTGGCGGGGGCTTCGTGGACATTGGCGGAGAGGGTGGGATTCGAACCCACGGTACGCTATGAACGTACGCCTGATTTCGAGTCAGGTACAATCGACCACTCTGCCACCTCTCCGAGCCGCGCATTATAGGCGGCCCGGACACGTCCGGCCAGCCCCCGTCCGCTTCCTCGCCCCTGCCGTCCCGGGGCCGCAGCCCCGCGCCATCCGGAATTACGGCCCGGCGGCCGCCGACCTCGGCAGGAAGAAGAACTCGCCGCTCTCGTGGCCGGCGAAGCGGATCGGCGCGTACTGCGGGTTCTGCGGCAACGGGGCCTTGACCGAGGTGAGCGCCACCGACGTCGAGACCGTCCGGTACAGCCGGCCCGCCTCGAGCAGCTTGTTGTTGTCCTGCAGCGCATTGATGAAGGCGCGGGCGAAGTAGCTGTGGTTGCCGGCGCCGACGTCCGGGACCGGCTGCAGGC
>CBFGXR010000459.1:0-1896 GCA_965652675.1 uncultured Castellaniella sp. | reverse complement strand
TGCGCCCGGGTTCTCGGGTCAGAGCCCGACGTTGTCCTTTTCCAGCACCTGTTCGGCGCGGTAGCTGGACCGCACCAGCGCGCCGGACACGACCTCGCGGAAGCCCTTGGACAGGCCCAGGTCGCGGTAGGCGCGGAATTCATCAGGCGTGACGAAGCGGCGCACCGGCAGGTGGTTGGCCGTGGGCCGCATGTACTGGCCGAAGGTGAGGATGTCGACGTTGGCGGCGCGGATGTCGTCCATCGCCTGCTCGATTTCCTCGTCGGTTTCGCCCAGGCCCAGCATGATGCTGGTCTTGGTCAGGGTCTGCGGGGCGTAGGCCTTGGCGTGGGCCAGCACGTCCAGCGTCTGGCGATAGCCGGCGCGCACATCGCGCACGACGTGGGTCAGGCGTTCGACGGTCTCGACGTTCTGGGCGAAGGTGGTCAGGCCCGCATCGAGGATTTTTTCGATGCAGCCGTGGTTGCCCTGGAAATCGGGGGTCAGGGCCTCGACCGCCGTCTTCGGCGAGCGTTCGTGGATGGCGCGGATACAGGCGGCGTAGTGGCCGGCCCCGCCGTCGATCAGGTCGTCCCGGTCGACCGAGGTGAGCACCACGTATTTCAGCTGCATCAGCGCCACCGCGTCGGCGACGCTGGCCGGTTCGTCGTGGTCCAGCCAGCCGTGGGGATTGCCGGTGCTGACGGCGCAGAACTTGCAGGCCCGCGTACAGACCGAGCCCATCAGCATCAGGGTCGCCGTGCCCCGCCCCCAGCATTCGGCGATGTTGGGGCATTTGGATTCGGCGCAGACCGTGTTCAGCTTGTGCGTCTCGACGATCTCGCGGACTTCCTGGTAGCGCTCGCCCGACGGAATGCGGACCCGCAGCCAGGCGGGCTTGGGCTGGGAATCGGGAATGTGCGTCAGGTCGCTGGGGCGCATGCCGTCCTTGACGGCCTTGGTGCCTTGCGGACTGATGAACTTGGACCCCGAGCGGGCGCGGATGATGGGGACTTCAATCGTCATGAAAAACCTGCTGGAAAGAATCGCGATCAGGCGCCCGTCACCCCCGGCGGATGCCTGTGCGGATAGTACCACGCGCCCCCGCGCGCACTGCGACGTCCGACTCGGCGATACGGCCATCCCGGCCAATAGCGGCTATTTCGCCACACGGGCCGGCCCGGTATACTCCCCGCCATGCTGCCGGCCGCCCCCCCGAAGATCCCCCTGCTCGCCCGACCGCCGGGCACCGCCCTGGTGCTGCTCTGCCTGCTGGGCATGGTCACGCTCTGGACGACGCTGTGCGCCCTCAGCCATTCGGCCCCCGACCTGGACGGCATGGAAGAACTCGTCTGGGCGGCCAGTCTGGAACTGGGCTACACCAAGCACCCGCCCCTGCCCTCCTGGTTCATGCACCTGGCCACGGAATTCCTGGGCCGGCCCGTGTGGCTGCCGTTCCTGATGGGCCAGGTCTTCTCGGCGCTGGGATTGTGGTTCGTGTGGAAGCTGGGCTGCGACATCACCACGCCCCACCGGGCGCTGATCGCCACCCTGCTGGTCTCGGTGACCGCCTATTTCTCGCTGCGCGGCACGATCTACAACCACAACACGGCGCAGCTCTGGTCGATCACCGCCTCGATCTGGCTGTTCCACCGGGCGCTGCGCGGCGGCCGGACACGCGACTGGGCGCTGCTGGGCACGGTCGGCGGCCTGGCGATGCTGACCAAGTACAGCGCCCTGATCCAGTTCGCCGCCTTTTTCCTGTACCTGCTGCGCGGCGGCGCCTGGCGCCGTCCGGACGTCTGGCGCGGCATCGCCGTCGCGGCCGCGACGTTCCTGATCGTGCTGAGCCCGCACCTGTGGTGGCTGGACCAGCACCGGTTCGAACCGCTGCGCTACGCCGACGCCTCGCTGCAG
>CBFGXR010000458.1:0-1908 GCA_965652675.1 uncultured Castellaniella sp. | reverse complement strand
CTGGGGCGCCCCCTGCTGTACGGCCTGGCCGCCGCCGGCGCCGCCGGCGTGGAGGCCGTCCTGAGCCGGTTCGAGACCGATCTGCAACGCGGCATGGCCTTGCTGGGGCTCGAAAACCTCGACGACGTGCCCGGAGCCGGGCTCGTCGGCGGCCCGGACCTTTTCCTGTCCGGACCATCGCGCATTTCATCACACCAAGGAGACATACGATGAAGACACACACATCCGCGCTGCGCCTGCTGGCGGGCGTGGCCGCCGGCCTGGCGCTGACGGCGGCCGCCCATGGAGAACAGGTCGTCCTGAGGGTCGCCCATTTCCTGCCCGCCACCTCCAACGCCCAGCTCAACATGATCCAGCCCTGGTGCGACAAGATCGCACAGGCCTCGAATCAGCGCATGGTCTGCCAGATCTATCCGGCGATGCAGCTGGGCGGCACGCCGGCCCAGCTGTTCGACCAGGCCCGGGACGGCGTGGCCGACATCGTCTGGACCCTGCCGACCTATTCGGCGGGGCGCTTCACCAAGAGCGCCGTGTACGAGCTGCCCTGGCTGGTCCCGGACGCCGAGGCCGGCAGCCGGGCCCTGTGGGCCTTCACGCAGAAATACGCCCTGGACGAATACAAGGGCGTGCATCCGATCTTCATGCACGTGCACGGCGGCACCCTGATCCACTTCGTCGACAAGCGGCCCAGGACCCTGGCGGACATGAAGGGCCTGAAGATCCGTTCGGCCAACCGCGTCAATTCCCAGATGCTGGAGGCCATCGGCGCCGTGCCGGTGCAGATGCCGCTGCCCGCCGTGCCCGACTCGCTGGCCAAGGGCGTGGTCGACGGCGCGGCGGTGCCCTGGGAGGGCGTGCCGGCCATCAAGCTCGACGAGATCTCGCGCTATCACCTGGACGTGCCCAAGGGCAAGCCGCGCATGGGCAATTCGATCTTCCTGTTCGGCATGAACCAGGCGCGCTACGACAGCCTGCCGGCCGACCTGAAGAAGGTCATCGACGAAAACAGTGGCATCGAGGTGTCCGCTTGGGCGGGCCGCACGGTCTTCGACGAGCGGGAAGCCGAGTTCATGAAGACGTCCAGGGAAAACGGCAGCGAGTTCCACGACATGGACGAGGCCGAATACCAGCGCTGGGTGGATGCGACCCAGGGTGTGCGCGACCTGTGGATCCGGGCGGTCGACAAGAAGGGCGGCAAGGGCGCCGATCTGTATGCGGCGGCCCGCAATCTGGTCAAGGAGTTCGCGACGCGCCATTGAGCCGCGCCGGATGCGGGTCCGGCCGTCCGGGCCCGCGTCAGCGCCGGTTCAGGACCAGGTGGCAGGCGCCGCCCAGCACCAGACCCCAGAAGGCGCTGCCGATGCCCAGCAGGCTCATGCCCGAGGCCGTCGTCAGGAACGTCACCAGCGCGGCGTCCCGGTGTTCCGGTGCCTGCAGCGCGTCGTGGATGCTGCCGCCCAGGGTGCCCAGCAGGGCCAGCCCCGCGATGGCGGCGACCAGTTCGTGCGGGAAGGCGGCGAACAGGGCCACGACCGTGGCGCCGAAGATGCCCGTGAACAGATAGAAGACGCCCGCCCAGACCGAGGCCTTGTAGCGTTGCGCGGCGTCGGGATCGGCGTCCGGGCTCATGCAGATGGCGGCCGTGATGGCGGCCAGGTTGAAGGCGAAGCCGCCGAAGGGCGCGAGCAGCATGCCCGTCGCGCCCGTCCAGGAGATCAGGGGCGAGGCGGGCACCCGTGCGTAGCCGTTGGCGCGCAGCACGGCCAGGCCGGGGACGTTCTGGGACGTCATGGTGACGATGAACAGCGGCAGGGCCACGCCCACGAAGGTCGAGAACGAGAATTCGGGCGGCATCCAGACCGGCCGGGCGGGCGTCCAGTCGAGGCCGGACAGGGACAGGCCGCCCTG
>CBFGXR010000457.1:0-1912 GCA_965652675.1 uncultured Castellaniella sp. | reverse complement strand
CATCCCGGCGCGCGCGGCGTCCACCCGCCTGCCCGGCAAGCCGCTGCTCGACCTGGGCGGCCTGCCGATGGTGGTGCGCACCGCGCGGCAGGCCGCACGCTCCGCGGCCGGCCGGGTGCTCATCGCCACCGACCACGCCGACATCGCCCGCGCCGCGGCCGAACACGGCATCGAAGCCCTGATGACGCGGCCGGACCATCCCACCGGCACCGACCGGCTGTCCGAAGTCGCGGCGACGCTGGGACTGGACGACGAGGCCGTGGTGGTCAACGTCCAGGGCGACGAACCGCTGATCGAACCCGCCCTGATCGACGCCGTGGCGGCCCTGCTGGCGCGGCACCCCGATGCGGCCATCGCCACCTGCGCGGCGCCGATCCTCGACGCCGGCACCCTGTTCGACCCGAACGCGGTGAAGGTCGTGCTCGGCGCCAACGAACGCGCCCTGTATTTTTCCCGCGCCCCCATCCCCTGGGCCCGCGACGCGCTGGCCGACGGCCAGCGGCGCCTGGCCCCCGGGCTGCCGGCATGGCTGCACATCGGCCTGTACGCCTACCGGGCAGGCTTCCTGCGGCAGTTCCCCGAACTGCCCCCGGGCCGGCTCGAGCGCGTCGAATCCCTGGAACAATTGCGCGCCCTGGAACAGGGCTTTCCCATCCTGGTCCACACCGTCGACGCCGTGCCGGCGCGCGGGGTGGACACCCCCGAGGACCTGGCCCGGGTGCGCGCCCTGTTTGACGACGGAGCGTCCCCACCCGGTCCGGCCTGAATCCCTGCAGGACTTGCTGCGTTGCGGCATAATCGGAAAAATTTCAAAAAAATTGATTGATCGGAGGAAATCATGCGTTTGATTCTGCTCGGCCCCCCCGGGGCGGGAAAAGGCACCCAGGCGGCCTACATCACCGAAGCATTCGGCATCCCGCAGATCTCGACCGGCGACATGCTGCGCGCGGCGGTCAAGGCGCAGACTCCGCTCGGTCTGGAAGCCAAGAAGATCATGGACAGCGGCGGCCTGGTCTCCGACGACATCATCATCGGCCTGGTGCAGGACCGCCTGCGGCAGCCCGACTGCAAGGCCGGCTACCTGTTCGACGGCTTCCCGCGCACCATCCCCCAGGCCGACGCCCTGAAGCACGCCCACGTGTCGCTGGACTACGTGATCGAGATCTCCGTCCCGGAGGAAAACATCATCGAGCGCATGAGCGGCCGGCGCGTGCACGTGGCCAGCGGCCGCACCTATCACCTCAAGTTCAACCCGCCCAAGCGCGACGGCCTGGACGACGAGACCGGCGAACCGCTGATCCAGCGCGACGACGACCGCGAGGAAACCGTGCGCCACCGCCTGTCGGTCTACCGCGACCAGACCCGTCCGCTGGTGGACTACTACTCCGGCTGGGCCGCCACCGGCGCGGCCGAGGCGCCCCGCTACGCCCAGATCTCGGGCGTGGGCTCGGTCGACGAGATCCGCACCCGCATCCTCGACATCCTGCGCGCGCACCACGCCGCCTGACCGTCACCGGACATCGCCATGCACATCCGCAACCAAGTCATTCTCATCACCGGCGGGGCCTCGGGCCTGGGGGCGGGCACGGCCCGCGCGCTGACCGCCCAGGGCGCCCGCGTGGTCCTGGCCGATGTCCAGGACGAAGCCGGCCGGGCTCTGGCCGCCGAACTCGGCCAGACCTACATCCACTGCGACGTCACCGCCGAAGCCGACGCCCAGGCGGCTGTCGACGCCGCCACGGCGCAAGGCACGCTGCGCGGCCTGGTCAACTGCGCCGGCATCGCCCCCGCCTCGCGCATCGTCGGCAAGACCGGCCCGCACGAACTGTCCCTGTTCCGCCGCGTGATCGACATCAACCTGGTGGGCTCGTTCAACATGGCCCGGCTGGCCGCCCAGGCCATGTCGGCCAAC
>CBFGXR010000456.1:0-1914 GCA_965652675.1 uncultured Castellaniella sp. | reverse complement strand
GCAAGCGGGCCCAGCCTGCGCGGCGTGGGGGACCTTTTTGCCGCCGGGCCCCCCCAAGGTAAAAAGCGCCCCCCTCGGGGGGGCCGCAAGCGGGCGTAGCCTGCGCGGCGTGGGGGGCCTTTTTGCCGCCGGGCCGCCCCAAGGTAAAAAGCGCCCCCCTCGGGGGGGCAGCAAGCGGGCGCAGCCTGCGCGGCGTGGGGGGCCTTCAGCCAGCGCGGCCGAACACCTGGCGCAGGTAGGCCAGGAAGGTCTCGTCGGTGCAATGGACCTTGCCGGGGCTGTCGGGCAGCTTGGCGGTCGGCATGCCGTTGCATTCGAACAGCTTCATGACGATGTTCAGCGGCCTGGGCCCCAGGTCGTTGGTCAGGTTGGTGCCGATGCCGAAGGCCGGTTGCACCCGGTCGGCGAAGCGGCGGTACAGGTCCAGCGCGCGCGGCAGGTCCAGTCCGTCCGAAAATACGAAACGCTTGCCGGCCGGGTCGATGCGCAGCGACCGGTAATGGGCGATCGCCCGCTCGCCCCAGTCGACCGGATCGCCGGAATCGTGGCGCAGTCCGTCGAACAGTTTGGCGAAGTACAGGTCGAAATCCGCCAGGAAGGCGTCCATGCCCACCACGTCGGTCAGGGCGATGCCCAGGTCGCCCCGGTATTCCTGTACCCAGTCCTCCAGGGCGGCGCGCTGGAAATCGCGCAGCCGGACCTTGCCGAAGGCCTGGTAGGACTGCAGGTATTCGTGCGCCATGGTGCCCACCGGGGTCAGATCGTATTGCCGGGCCAGGCACACGTTCGAAGTCCCGGTCACGTATTGCGGCACGTCCTGGCGCAGCCGTTGCAGGACCTCCGCCTGCCAGGCCCGGGAAAATCGCCGGCGCAGGCCGAAATCCGAGATCAGCAGCGGAAAGCGCCGGGCCGGTTCGCGGCTGAACGCCCGCAGCAGGTCGATCTTGTCCCCCAGGCGGCGCCGGCCCTCGGCCAGCACGTCCGGGGTCTGATGGCGGCGGAAATACAGTTCGTTGACGATGGCCAGGACGAAGACCTCGAAGGCCATGACGTGGACCTGGGGACCGCGCGCCACGATCTCCAGCGACTCGCCCCGGACCGAGACCTGGATGAAGTGGCGCTGGAAATGGAACAGCGACAGGAAGTCGACGAAATCGGACTTGATGTAGCGCAGTCCGCGCAGGTAGTCGAGTTCTTCCGGCTGGAAGCGCAGGGCGCACAGGTGATCCAGCTGCCGCCCGATCTCCGGCGCCAGCGCCGCCAGGGGGTGTTCCGGCCGTTCGCGGCAGATGAAGCGGTATTCGGCCTGCGCGGCCGGGTGGCGGTGCAGCATGGCCTGCCACATCGTGAACTTGTACAGATCGGTGTCCAGCAGGGATTCGATCACGGGGACGAAGGAGTCGGTCGGCATGTGGCGGTCGTGGTATGAGTGCCCGCCCGGCGGCGCACGGGGCGGTCCGGGGGTGGACGATGCGGCCCATGTTAGCGGATTTCAAACGCCAGGCCGGGGTATAAGGAAGGACGCCTTTCATCGAACAGGAGACCGTGTCATGGCAGTCCAACTTCTGGCGTCTTCATCGGCCTATGGCTATCCCTTGCTGATCAAGCAGGTTTTCCTGTCGGCCCGGGCGGCGGCCAGCGACCGCGAGATCGTCCACCAGGGCCGTCGTTTCGGGTATCCCGATTTTTTCGACCGGGTGACGAGGCTGGCGCGGGCGCTGACCGACCTGGGGGTCCGGTCCGGCGATACCGTGGCCGTCATGGACTGGGACAGCCACCGCTATCTGGAAGCCTTCTTCGCCGTGCCCATGATGGGCGCCGTGCTGCAGACGGTGAACGTGCGCCTGTCGCCGGACCAGATCGCCTACACCCTGAACGACGCCGAGGCCGGAGTCCTGCTGATCCACGACGATT
>CBFGXR010000455.1:0-1915 GCA_965652675.1 uncultured Castellaniella sp. | reverse complement strand
ATTGTGTTCCAGGGACGCGCACACCACGTCGTTGCGGACGCCCAGGCCGCCGTCGTCCTTGACCAGGAACTTGGGCACGATGAACAGGGAAATGCCCTTGACGCCCTTGGGCGCGTCCGGCGTGCGTGCCAGCACCAGATGGATGATGTTTTCCGCCATGTCGTGATCCCCATACGTGATGAAGATCTTCTGGCCGGTGATGCGATAGCTGCCATCGTCCTGGCGCACGGCCCGGGACTTGAGCAGCGCCAGGTCGGAACCCGCCTGCGGCTCGGTCAGGTTCATGGTCCCGGTCCAGCGGCCTTCCAGCAGGGGCGGAATGAAACGGGCCTTCTGCGCGTCCGAGCCCACCATGGACAGGGCCTCGATCACGCCGTCGGTCAGCAGCGGACACAGGGAAAAGGCCAGGTTGCCGGCGTTGATGCTTTCCGTGACCGGCGCGGCGATCAGCTTGGGCAGGCCCTGGCCGCCCAGTTCGGCCTCGTGCGGCAGGCCCTGCCAGCCGCCCTGCGCGAAGGCCTGGAACGCCGCCTTGAAGCCGGGCGTGGTGCGCACGCCGTCCTCGCTCCAGCGGGCCGGCTCGGTGTCGCCCGCGCGGTTCAGCGGCGCGATCTCCTGTTCGACGAAGCGCGCGTTTTCCTCGAGCACGGCGTCGACGAGATCCTCGGAGACTTCCTCGAAGCCCGGCAACGCCAGCACGCCCTTCAGGTCGGCCAGCTCGCGCAGAATGAAACGGATATCCTGGGTAGGAACCTGGTATGTCATCGCAATTCCTGTGGTGCGCGGGGGCGGCCCCGCATGAAGCGGCGCGGACCCCGAAACGGACCCGCGCCAGTGACCAGGCCTAGAGCGCCTGGACGAGTTCGGGCACGGCCTGGAACAGGTCGGCCACCAGGCCGTAGTCGGCCACCCCAAAGATCGGCGCCTCGGCGTCCTTGTTGATCGTCACGATCACCTTCGAGTCCTTCATCCCCGCCAGGTGCTGGATCGCCCCGGAGATCCCGATCGCCACGTACAGCTGCGGCGCCACGATCTTGCCCGTCTGCCCCACCTGCCAGTCGTTGGGCGCGTAGCCCGCGTCCACCGCCGCGCGCGAGGCGCCCAGCGCCGCGCCCAGCTTGTCGGCCAGCGGGTCCAGGATCTTGAAGTTTTCCGCGCTGCCCAGGCCGCGTCCCCCCGAGACCACCACCTTGGCGGCGGTCAGGTCGGGGCGGTCGCTCTTGGCCAGTTCCCGGCCCACGAACTGCGACTTGCCCGAATCGGCCACCGCGTCGACGGTCTCGACCGCCGCCGAGCCGCCCGTGGCGGCCGCCGGATCGAAGGCCGTGGTGCGTACCGTGAGGACCTTGGTCGCGTCGGCCGACTGCACCGTCGCCAGCGCGTTGCCGGCGTAAATCGGGCGCACGAAGGTGTCAGCCGATTCCACCGCGACGATGTCGGAGATCTGCGCCACGTCCAGCTTGGCCGCCACGCGCGGGGCGACGTTCTTGCCCGAGGCCGTGGCCGCGAACAGGATGTGGCTGTGGCCGCCGGCCACCGCCAGCACCTGCGCGGCCAGGTTTTCGGCCAGGCCCTCGGCCAGCGACGGGCCGTCGGCCAGCAGCACCTTGCTCACCGAGGCGACCTGGGCCGCCTGGTCGGCCACGGCGCGCGCGCCGGAGCCCGCCACCAGCACGTGCACGTCGCCCCCGATCGCCGCCGCCGCGGCGACGGCGTTGCGGGTCGCGGCGCCCAGCTGGGCGTTGTCATGTTCGGCAATAACCAGAATGCTCATTTACACCACCTTCGCTTCGTTCTTGAGTTTGTCCACCAGGGCGGCCACGTCGGGCACGATGACGCCGGCCGAGCGGCTGGGCGGCTCGGCGACCTTCAGCGTCTTCAGGCGCGGCGCCACGTCCACGCCCAGGGCGTCGGG
>CBFGXR010000454.1:0-1924 GCA_965652675.1 uncultured Castellaniella sp. | reverse complement strand
CAGTCGGGATGCACGGACCAGACGGCCTCGCGCGCGGCGGGCCCCTGGACGGCCACCATGGCCAGGTCGCGCCGGGGGGCGACGGCCACGCCGTAGGGGGCGGCCTGTTCCCGCATCCACGCCAGGTCCTTGTCCGCCGTGCCGGCGTTGACGACGACGCGCCACCGGTCCTGGGCGAAGAAATAGACGATCAGGTCGTCGATCACCCCGCCGTCGGGGCGCAGCATGCAGGAATACAGGGCCTTGCCCGGCTGGCCGACGATGCGCGCCACGTCGTTGGCCAGCAGGTGGCGCAGGAAGTCCAGGGCGCGTTCGCCTGCGACGTCGACGTTGAGCATGTGGGACACGTCGAACATGCCCGCAGCGCGGCGCACGGCGTGGTGCTCTTCGAGCTGGGAGCCGTAGGCCAGGGGCATGTCCCAGCCGCCGAAGTCGACGATCTTGGCGCCCAGGGCGACGTGGGTTTCGTACAGGGGGGTTTGCGCGGGCATGGAAACTCCGGACGAGAAAAAGGGGCGGCAGTGAATGCCGGCAGCGCCCTTCTGTCCTTTTGCCTGAGAGTTGCCCCGCACTGCAGGGGGTTCACCTTCGGCGCCCGCGCCCGGATCGGGGGGCGGGTCTCTCCAGAATGCTGCGATGCGATGACGGCATCATGCGAATGGTACGGGGTGCCTGAGCGATTCCGGGCGAATTGCGCCTTCGGCGGCCGCCCGATACACACGGCGGCACTCTCCCACCCGCATCGGGTGACAGCAAGGGTGAAGCATACTCTGAAACGGGGCGATTCAACAATCGCCCCGGACCCTCAGATAAACCCCTGGACGGCATCCGGGTGCTGGAAATGGGCCAGCTCATCGCCGGGCCGTTCGCTGCGAAGATGCTGGGCGAATTCGGCGCTGAGGTCATCAAGATCGAACCCCCCGGCCAGGGCGACCCGCTGCGCAACTGGCGGCTGCTGCACGAGGGTACCTCGGTCTGGTGGCAGGTGCAGTCGCGCAACAAGCAGTCCGTGACCCTGGACCTGCGCCAGCCGGAAATCCAGGCTGTCGTGCGCCGCCTGGCGGCCGAGTGCGACGTGGTGGTCGAGAACTTCAAGCCCGGCACCCTGGAATCCTGGGGCCTGGGCTGGGACGAACTGCGCGCCGTCAACCCGCGCCTGGTCATGCTGCGCGTCTCGGGCTACGGCCAGACCGGCCCCTACCGCGACCGGCCCGGCTTCGGCGTGGTGGCCGAGGCCATGGGCGGCCTGCGGCATCTCAGCGGCGAACCGGGCCGCACGCCAGTGCGCGTGGGCGTGTCCATCGGCGATTCCCTGTCGGCCCTGCACGGCGTCATCGGCGTGCTGCTGGCGCTGCGCGCGCGTGACCGCGACGGCGCGGGCCAGATGATCGACGTGGCGCTGTACGAATCGGTCTTCAACATGATGGAAAGCCTGTTGCCCGAATATTCGGTGTTCGGCGAAGTCCGCCAGCCGGCCGGCAGCAGCCTGCCGGGCATCGCGCCCAGCAACGCCTATGCCTGCCGCGACGGCTACGTGCTGATCGCCGGCAACGGCGACAGCATCTTCCGCCGCCTGATGCAGGCCATCGGCCGGATGGACCTGGGCGACGATCCGGCCCTGGCGCACAACGCCGGGCGCGTCGCCCGGGTGGCCGACATCGACGGCGCCATCGGCGACTGGGCCGCGACGCGCACCCAGGACGAGGTCCTGGAAATCCTGAACGCCGCCCGCATCCCGGCCGGCCGCATCTACGACATCGCCGACATCGCCGCCGATCCGCACTACCGCGCGCGCGACATGATCCTGGACCGGCCGCTGCCCGACGGCACGCCCTGCCAGGTGCCCGGGATCGTGCCGAAACTGTCCGCCACCCCGGGCGGCATCGACCGTCCGGCCCCGGCGCTGGGCGAGCACACCGACGCG
>CBFGXR010000453.1:0-1924 GCA_965652675.1 uncultured Castellaniella sp. | reverse complement strand
CTACGGCCCCGACCACGATCGACAACACCGCCAGCAGAGCCAGCAGGTTGGCGATCAGATTGGTCAGTCGGGCTTCGGCAAACACGTCCGGATCCTCCCCTCAGGCCGTCTGGCGCAGCTTGCAGCGCGCCGTCGACAGGATTTCCACGCACAGCCGGCCGTAGCTCATGCCGACGGCGCGGGCGCCCATGGGCACGAGCGAATGGCTCGTCATGCCCGGCGAGGTGTTCATTTCCAGCAGCCAGGGCCGTGCCTGCTCGTCGAGCATCACGTCGGCCCGGCCCCAGCCCTCGCAGCCCAGCGCCCGGTAGGCGCGCACGGCCAGATCCTGGATGCGCCGCGCCAGATCGGCCGGCAGATCGGCCGGGCAGGCGTAGCGGGTGTCGTTGGACACGTACTTGTTCTGATAGTCGTAGTTGCCTTCGGGCGCGAAGATCTCGATCACCGGCAGGGCGCGCGCGCCCGCGCCCGCGCCCAGCACCGGAATGGTCAGCTCGCGCCCCCGGACGAACTGCTCGACCAGGGCCAGGTCGTCGAAACGGCAGGCCAGCGCCTGCGCGTCGCGCAGCTGGTCCGCCGATTCGACCTTGGTCAGCCCCAGGGTCGAGCCTTCGTGCGGCGGCTTGACGATCAGCGGCAAGCCCAGGGTTTCGGCCAGGTCCGACGGGTCGGCGTCGCAGGCGAGTTCGGCGAAGCGCGGCGTGGGCAGCCCGTGCTGCAGCCACAGGCGCTTGGTGGCGATCTTGTCCATGGCCAGGCAGGACGCCAGCGGGCCGCTGCCGGTGTAGGGAATCCGCAGCAGTTCCAGCGCGCCCTGCAGCGTGCCGTCCTCGCCGTAGCGCCCGTGCAGCGCGATGAAGACGCGATCGAAGCCTGCGGCGGCCAATTCCGCCAGGCTGCGTGCCCCGGTGTCGAACAGATGGGCGTCGACGCCTTCCTCGCGCAGCGCGGCGCAGACGCCGGCGCCCGACATCAGCGAGACTTCCCGCTCGGCGGAACTGCCGCCGTACAGCACGCCCACACGGCCGAATGCCTGGCTCATAGCGGACTCCCCAGTTGCACGGGGACGCGGCTGATGGACCCCGCCCCCATGATGATCACCACGTCCTCGTCGCGGGCGAAATCCCCGATCGCGGTTGCCATGTCGGCCACGTCCTCGACGAACACCGGCTCGACCTTGCCGGCCACCCGCAGGCCGCGCGCCAGCGCGCGCCCGTCGGCGGCGACCAGGGGGGCCTCGCCGGCCGCATAGACCTCGGTCAGCAGCACCGCGTCGGCCGAACCCAGCACGCGTACGAAATCCTCGAAGCAGTCGCGCGTCCGCGTATAGCGGTGCGGCTGGAAGGCGAGCACGATGCGGCGGTCCGGCCAGGCGCCGCGCGCGGCCGCCAGGGTCGCCGCCATCTCGACCGGATGATGGCCGTAGTCCGCGATCACGGTATATGCGCCGCCGCCGTTCTTTGCCGCCACCGGGAAGCGGCCGACCTGGGTGAAGCGGCGCCCCACGCCACGGAACTGGGCCAGCGCCTCGGCGATGGCCTCGTCGGGCACGCCCAGTTCGGTGGCGACGGCGATGGTGGCCAGGGCGTTGAGCACATTGTGCCGACCCGGCAGGTTCAGGCGCACGGACAGGGGCGCCAGATCGCCCTGGGCGCCCTGGCGATCGACCTCGAAGCACATGACGGTGCCGTCGGCGCGCAGGTCGCGCGCGCGCACCTGGGCCGGCATGTCGATGCCGTAGGTCGTCACTGGCCGCGACACGAAGGGGATGATCTCGCGCACGTTGGCGTCGTCCACGCACAGCACCGCGCTGCCGTAGAACGGCAGGCGCTGGGTGAACTCGACGAAGGCGCTCTTGAGACGCGCCACGTCGTGCCCGTAGGTGTCCATGTGGTCGAAGTCGATGTTGGTGATGATGGCCATC
>CBFGXR010000452.1:0-1932 GCA_965652675.1 uncultured Castellaniella sp. | reverse complement strand
CGCCCGCAGGGCCAGGGACAGCGCCCGCGCCAGCCGCCCCGCGCCGATGAAGCCCACCCGCAAGGCCGGCAACGCGTCCGGCGTCCAGACCGCCGATCCCGGCGCGCCCGGGGCGCCGTCCGATCCATCCGGTGCGTGCTGCTCGTCCATCCTCGTCCTCCATCCCGGCCCGCCAGGCGCGATCTCCCTATAATTGTAGGCTTGCGCGTCCGGAAGCCTCCGGCGTCCCGATCCGTTCCGTTTCCAGTGCCATGCCTCCCGCCTCGAATCCCCTCTCCATCCCCAGCCTGACCGCGCCGGTCGCCATGGGCTACGTGCCGCTGGGCGCGGTGTTCGGCTTCCTGTTCGTGCAGGCCGGCGGCTCCGGCTGGCTGGCCCTGGCGTCCAGCCTGCTGATCTACGCCGGCGCCGCCCAGTTCATGATGGTGCCGATGCTGGCCGCCGGCCTGCCGGTCGGCGCCATCGTCCTGGCGACCCTGGTGCTGAACCTGCGCCACGTGTTCTACGGCCTGTCGCTGCTCAACACCCTGCCGGCCAGCCGCTGGCAGCGCTGGTACGGCATATTCGCCCTGACCGACGAGACCTATTCCGTCCTGACGGCGCTGCCCGCCCGGGAACGGGCGCCGCGCATGGCCCTGGTCAGCGCCCTGAACCAGGGCTGGTGGGTGCTGGGCACCGCGCTGGGGGCCGCGCTGGGCGCCCAGGTCCAGGTCGGCCTGGCCGGACTGGATTTCGTGCTGGCGGCCCTGTTCGCCGTCCTGGCCGTCGAACAATGGCGCGCGCGGCGCGACGCCGTGCCGATCTGGATCGCGGCGGCGGCCTACGCCGCCAGCTGCGTCCTGATGCCGTCCCAGGCGCTGGCCATCGCCATCGCGCTCAGCCTGGCGGCCGCCGCCCTGCGGCCCGCCCGGCCCGCATCGTCCGCCGGAGCCGCCCATGACTGACTTCGTCTATGTGCTGACCGTCATCGCGCTGATGGCCCTCGTGACGATCCTGCTGCGCGCCCTGCCCTTCATCGCCGGCCACTGGCTGCGCCGCCACCCCATCGTCCACAAGCTCGGCGATTCGCTGCCCCTGTCGATCATGGTGCTGCTGCTGATCGACAGCGCGGCCGGCCAGGCGCGCGCCCACGACGGCCTGCCCTGGCAGGAACTGGCCGCCGTGATCCTGGTGGTCCTGCTGCAATGGCGCACGCGCCAGACCCTGCTGAGCATCGCGGCGGGAACCGCGCTGTACGTGGGGCTGCGGGCGCTGTAGGCCCTACAATCGAGGACATCGCCCTCTTCTTCCAGGAGCCCGCCCCATGCCCAGCTTTGACGTCGTCTCCGAAGTCGACAAGCACGAACTGACCAATGCCGTCGACCAGGCCAACCGCGAACTCGCCACCCGTTTCGACTTCAAGGGCACGGCCGCGAGCTTCGAACTGGAAGGCTACGTCGTCACCCAGGTCGCGCCCAGCGCCTTCCAGTTGAAGCAGATGATCGACATCCTGCGCGGACGCCTGTCGGCGCGCGGCATCGACGTGCGCTGCATGGACGTGGCCGAGCCGCTGGAAAACCTGGGCGGCGCCCGCCAGAAGATCACCATCCGCCAGGGCATCGAACAGGCCGTGGCGAAAAAACTGATCGCCGCCGTGAAGCAGGCCAAGATCAAGGTCGAGACCCAGATCAACGGCGACAAGCTGCGCGTGTCCGGCAAGAAGCGCGACGACCTGCAGCAGGTCATCGCCCTGCTGCGCAAGACGGACGTGGAACTGCCGCTGCAGTTCCAGAACTTCCGCGACTGACGCACCCGAAGCGCCTGGCCGGACCGCCGGCGCCTGGCGGCCGGTGGGTCGTCCACCACAGCCCATGCATTGTGCAATCGACACCAATGAGCCATAATATGTGCATATTGAACACTCATTGGGGACTGCCATGACCGCCCTGCCGA
>CBFGXR010000451.1:0-1938 GCA_965652675.1 uncultured Castellaniella sp. | reverse complement strand
ATGAGCCAGGCGCTGCGCAAGCTCACCGGCAACATCAAGCGCAGCAACTGCCTGGTGATCTTCATCAACCAGCTGCGCATGAAGATCGGCGTGATGATGCCGGGCCAGAGCCCGGAGACCACCACCGGCGGCAACGCGCTGAAGTTCTATGCGTCGGTGCGCCTGGACATCCGCCGCATCGGTTCGATCAAGAAGGGCGACGAGATCATCGGCAACCAGACCCGCATCAAGGTCGTCAAGAACAAGATGGCGCCGCCGTTCAAGCAGGTCATCACCGAGATCCTGTACGGCGAGGGCATCTCGCGCGAAGGCGAGCTGATCGACATGGGCGTGGATGCGCGCCTGGTCGAGAAGTCGGGCGCCTGGTACAGCTACAACGACGAGCGCATCGGCCAGGGCAAGGAAAACGCCCGCCAGTTCCTCAAGGAAAACCCGGCGATCGCGACGACGCTGGAGAATGCGCTGCGCGAGAAGTTCGTGCCGCAGGAAGCTCCGCGCGACGAGAACGACGACGCTGGCAAGGACGACTGAGACGGCGATGGCGGGGCGGCGGCTCGAACCGACTCCTGCCCAACGGGCGCTCGCGCTGCTGGTCCGGCGCGAGCACTCCCGCCCGGAACTGGCGCGCAAGCTACGCGCCCGCGGGGTGCCCGCGGATGAGGCGCGCAGCGCGGTCGCGCGCATGACCGAGGCGGGCTGGCAGGACGACCTGCGCTTCGCCTGCAGCCTGGTCCGATCGCGAGTGGCGGGCGGGCAGGGGCCCGTCCGCATCCGCGCCGAGCTGGCGAGCCACGGCATCGCCGATGCACTGGTCGAGGAAGCCTTCGTCGCCCTCGCGCAGGCCGGCGAGGACGACTGGCAGGCGCGGGCCCGCGACCTGGTCCGGCGCCGCTTCGGGTCCGAGCTCGAGACCCTCCAGGCGCGCCGCAAGGCCGCCGATTTCCTGCTGCGCCGGGGCTTCGACGGCGACACCGTCCGCGCCGTGACCCGCGCGGGCCCGGTCGACGCGGACTGAGGGCCGCCAGCGGCGGACTTTCCGGCTGGCCGGCATCCGCGACGGGACGGGCCATATCCGCCCGTCTGCTACCCTAGCGGCATCCGGTTTCCCGCCTGCCCGGACCGCGCAAGCCGGTTCCGGGCCGGGCGTCGTGACCGCCCGCCCAAGCCATCGCAGTGCCCATGAAGACCACCTCCGAAATCCGCAGCGATTTCCTCGAATTCTTCGCCGCGCGCGGCCACACCATCGTGCCGTCGGCGCCGCTCGTCCCGGCCAACGACCCGACCCTGCTGTTCACGAACTCGGGCATGGTCCAGTTCAAGGACGTGTTCCTCGGCGCGGAAAGGCGCAGCTACGTGCGCGCGGCGGACGTCCAGCGCTGCCTGCGCGCCGGCGGCAAGCACAACGACCTCGACCAGGTCGGCTACACCGCGCGCCACCACACCTTCTTCGAGATGCTGGGCAACTGGTCGTTCGGCGACTACTTCAAGAAGGACGCCATCGCCTGGGCGTGGGAACTGCTGACGCAGGTGTGGAAGCTGCCGCCCGAGCGCCTGCTCGTCACCGTCTACCAGACCGACGACGAGGCCTACGACATCTGGCGCGACACGATCGGCCTGCCGGCCGAGCGCATCGTGCGCATCGGCGACAACAAGGGTGCGCCGTTCGCCAGCGACAACTTCTGGCAGATGGCCGACACCAGTCCCTGCGGCCCGTGCACCGAGATCTTCTACGACCACGGCGCGCACATCGCCGGCGGCCCGCCGGGTTCGCCGGACGAGGACGGCGACCGCTTCATCGAGATCTGGAACCTGGTGTTCATGCAGTTCGACCGCCAGCCCGACGGCACGCTGCTGCCGCTGCCGGCGCCGTGCGTCGACACCGGCATGGGCCTGGAGCGCCTCACCGCGGTGCTGCAGGGCGTGCACGGCAACTACGTG
>CBFGXR010000450.1:0-1941 GCA_965652675.1 uncultured Castellaniella sp. | reverse complement strand
ACTATTCGGCCGAATTGCTGGCCCTGCAGGCCGCCCATCCGGCCGCCGTGTGGGTCTTCCTGCCCGGCGGCATGGGTGTGAACTTCGTCAAGCAATACAAGCAGTTCGGCCTGATGGGCAAGATCCCGCTGCTGACGGTGTCCACGGTGGACGGCAGCACGCTGCCCGCCCTGGGCGACGCGGCCCTGGGCGCCTACGCCGGCACGTTCTGGGGACCGGACTTCAAGAACCCCGTCAGCGAGGCCTTCGTCGCCGCCTTCGAAAAGAAATACAAGCGCATCCCCTCGCAGTACGCCGCCCAGTCCTACGATTCGGCGCTGCTGATCGACAGCGCCCTGAAGAAGACCGGCGGCAAGGTCGCCGACAAGCAGGCGTTCCGGGACGCCCTGCGGGCCGCGGACTACGCGTCTTTGCGCGGCGCCTACAAGTTCAACGTCAACGGCTTCCCCATCGAGGACTTCTACGCCTTCCAGGTGGCGAAGGACGACCAGGGCCGCGTGTCGCTGAAGACCGTCGGCAAGACCCTGTCCAACCATTCCGACGCCTACGTCGGGAATTGCAAGTATTGATCGGCTCGTCCACCGAGCCCTGACCGGCGGGCGGCCCGCGCCGCCCGCCACGGAGAACGGACATGAGTCCGCAGCTGTTGTTCATGCAGGCCCTGAACGGCCTGCAGTACGGAATCCTGCTGTTCCTGCTGGCCGCCGGCCTGACCCTGGTCTTCGGCATCATGAGCTTCATCAACCTGGCGCACGGCGCCTTGTACATGATGGGCGCGTATTTCGCCGCCGCCACGTTCAGCCATACGGATTCCTTCCTGCTGGCGATCCTGGCGGGCCTGGGCGGCGCCATGGCGCTGGGGGTGGCGCTGGACCGCTGCGGGTTCGCCCGCCTGTACCCCCGCGCGCACCTGGACCAGGTGCTGGCGACGTTCGGCCTGATGCTGTTCTGCAACGAGGCCGTGCGCATGATCTGGGGCTCCGCGCCGATCTTCATGAGCCTGCCCGACGCGCTGAGCAATACCGTCATGGTGCTGGGTACGCCCTATCCGCTGTATCGCCTGCTGATCATCCTGGCGGGCCTGCTGGTGGCCCTGGGCCTGTATCTGCTGATCGAGCGCACCCGCGTCGGCATGCTGATCCGTGCCGGCGCCAGCAATCGTGCCATGGTCGCGGCGCTGGGCGTGAACATCGGCTGGCTCAATACCTTCATCTTCGCCCTGGGGGCCGGCCTGGCGGGCCTGGGCGGTGCCCTGGTGGGGCCGATCCTGTCGGTGCAGCCGGGCATGGGCGATTCCATCCTGATCATGACGCTGGTGGTGATCGTGATCGGCGGGATCGGCTCGATCCGCGGGGCCTTCCTGGGCGCTCTGGTGGTCGGGCTGGTCGATACCCTGGGGCGCACGGTCATGCCGGCGCTGCTGCGCCAGTCGCTCGAACAGGAACTGGCCAGCACGCTGGGGGCGGCGATCTCGTCGCTGGCGGTCTACGTGCTGATGGTGATCGTGCTCGCCGTCAAGCCCGAAGGCCTGTTCCCCGTGAAGAAACGCTGAGTCCCGGATGAAAATGGAATCCTCGATCCTGAATGCGCCGGCGGCACGCGCCGCCGGCCGGGCCTGGACGGCCGCGCTGACCGTCCTGATCTTCGCGCTGCTGCTCCTGGTGCCGGTGTACGCCAGCCTCACGGACAGTTCGTACGTCCTGCTGCAGTTCAGCCGCATCCTGGTGTTCGCCCTGGCGGCCGTGGGCTTGAACCTGGCCCTGGGCTACGGCCGGCTGGTCAGCTTCGGCCATGCCATGTACATCGGCATCGGCGCCTATTGCGTCGCCATCGCCTCCCATTACGGCGCCGACAGCGGCGTGCTGCACCTGCTGCTGGTGGTGCTCGTCACCGCCCTGGTGGCGGCGCCCGTCGGCCTGATCGCCCTGCGCACGCAGGGGA
>CBFGXR010000449.1:0-1947 GCA_965652675.1 uncultured Castellaniella sp. | reverse complement strand
CCGCCCGTCCCGCGATGACACTCGAGCACTTCGTTGGACTGTTCGGCGACCTCGGCCTCGACCGCCTCGCCCTCTTCCAGGATGCGGGCGGCGCGCTCCAGCGCCGCGCGGCCGCTTTCGGTCAGCGTCAGACGGCGCGAGGTGCGGTGGAACAGCACGGTCTTCATGCGGATTTCCAGGCGCGTGATCGCCTTGGACACGGTCGCCTGCGACAGTTCGCAGGCCGCCGCCGCGCGCGCGAACGAACCGGTCTCGGCCACCTTGGCGAACAGGGCCCAGGCTTCCAGGTCGGGAAGTTTCTTCATGCCCTTATCGTATCAAAAATGGAAAGGATGAAATTCGATTCTTGATCTTCTCAGCATGATCGCCAGTCCCTACACTGCCTCATCGCTACCCGGAATCCACAGGAGACCGCCATGATCGAACATCGCCCCTACACCGGCCTCGGCGCGGCCCACCACGGCTGGCTCAACGCCCGCCATCATTTTTCCTTCGCCGAATACCACGACCCCGCCCGGGTCCACTGGGGTTCGCTGCGCGTCTGGAACGACGACACGATCCAGCCGGGCACGGGCTTTCCGCCCCACCCGCACGCGGACATGGAAATCATCACCTACGTGCGCGAAGGCGCCATCACCCACCAGGACAACCAGGGCAACCAGGGTCGCACCCAGGCGGGCGACGTGCAGGTGATGAGCGCGGGCAGCGGCATCGTCCATTCGGAATACAACCTGGAACCCGGCGTCACGCGGATCTTCCAGATCTGGATCTTCCCCGACAGCAAGGGCGGCGCGCCCGGCTGGGGTTCGCGGCCCTTCCCCAAGGGCGACCGTTCCGGACGCTTCGTGACGCTGGCCAGCGGCCTGGACGGCGACGACGAAGCGCTCCCGATCCGCACCCGGGCGCGCGTGCTGGGCGCCACGGTCAAGGCCGGCGAGACGGTGGAATACCGCTTCTCCGGCGCGGATCGCGTGGGCTACCTGGTGCCCGCCCTGGGCAAGGTCGTGGTCAACGGCATCGAACTGGCCGCCCGCGACGGCGCGGCGATCCGCGACGAGACCACGCTGCGCATCACCGCGCTGGAGGACGCCGAACTGGTCCTGGTGGACGCGGCCGAGCACTGATCCGGTCCGGCCGCCCTGGCGGGCGGGCGCGTCCCGGCACGCCCGCCCGCCGGATCCCGGCCGGTCCATTCTTCACCCCGCATCACGGCTTTTTTCTTCAATCTTCAATATTCGATATCAAAACCAAATACCATGGAAAACCGCAACTTCGCCATTCTGTCCCTCATCGGCCGCATCCTCATCGCCGTCCTGTTCCTGGTCGGCGTGTCCGGCAAGATCGCGGCGCCGGCCGGCACCATCGGCTACATCGCATCCAGCGGCATGCCGCTGCCCACCCTGGCGTACGCCGCCTCGGTATTCATCGAACTGGTGCTGCCGATCCTGCTGGTGCTGGGCTGGCGCACGCGCCCGAGCGCCTTCGTTCTGGCGCTGTTCTCGGTCGTGGCCGCCCTGTTCTTTCACAACCAGCTCGGCGACATGAACCAGTCGATCCACTTCTTCAAGAATCTGGCGATCGCGGGCGGCCTGCTGCAGCTGGCGGCCTTCGGCGGCGGCGCGCTGAGCCTGGACGCGCGGCGCGGACGCTGAAAACGGATCGGGCCTGGAGCGGCCGCGTCGCGGGTCGCTCCAGGCCCGATGGGTCGGGACGGCCCAGAACCGCTACACCACCGAACGATGGCGCTGGATGCAGGTGTCCAGCACCTCGCCGCCAGGACGGTTCCACCAGTCCTCGGAGAAGATCTCGACTTCGCACAGGCCGGCATAGCCGGCCGATTCCATTTCGCGGCGGATGGCCTTGAGTTCGACCACCCCGTCGCCCATCATGCCGCGATCGTTCAGGAGATCGCGCGTCGGCGCCAGCCAGTCGCAGACGTGATAGGCC
>CBFGXR010000448.1:0-1948 GCA_965652675.1 uncultured Castellaniella sp. | reverse complement strand
ATGCGGAGGTCCCGGTTTCCCTGAACGCACCGCATGTCCCCCGCTAGTTTCCACTCGGTCGCCGTACGCCGCCTGCATGGCGTGCTCGCATGCTCAGTCGCCCTGATGCTGGCGGCCTGCAAGTCCGAAGCGCCCCCGGCGCCCCCGAGGCAGGCCGTCGTCTCCGTACAGACCGTGACGGCGCGGCCCCTGGCGCTCGAACAGTCCTTGCCCGGCCGGACCGTCGCCCACATGGTCTCGGACGTGCGGCCGCAGGTGGGCGGCATCATCCAGAGGCGCCTGTTCACCGAAGGCCAGGAGGTCGAGGCGGGCCAGGTGCTCTATCAGATCGACCCTGCCAGCTACCAGGCCGCCCATGACAGCGCCAAGGGCGCCCTGGCCCAGGCCGAGGCCGCCGTGATGGCCGCCAGGCCCAAGGCCAAACGCTACCGCGAGCTGGCCGCGATCGATGCGGTCAGCAAGCAGGATACGGAAGACGCCGAGGCCTCCCTGCGCCAGGCCGAGGCGGCGGTGGCGGTCGCCAAGGCCTCGCTGCGAACGGCGCGGATCAACCTCGATTACACCCGCGTCACGGCGCCGATATCCGGCCGCGTCGGAACCTCGGCCTACACGCCCGGCGCGCTGGTATCCGCTGGACAGGACGGCGCGCTGACCACCATCCAGCAGCTCGACCCCATTTATGTGGATGTGACCCAGACCAGCGCGCAACTGCTGGCGCTGCGCCGGCGGCTCGACAGCGGCGCGCTCAGGGCCGTGGACGGCAAGGTCAAGGTCAGGATCATCCTCGAGGACGGCAGCGCCTACGACCACGAAGGCACGTTGACATTCGTCGGCACGTCCGTGTCCACCAGCACCGGCAACGTCGTCCTGCGCGCGGTGGTGCCCAATCCGGATCGCCTGCTGCTGCCGGGCGCCTACGTGCGCGCGGTGCTGCCGATGGCGATCAACGATCGCGCCATCCTGATCCCGCAAGGCGCGGTGGCGCGCAATACCCGGGGAGAGGCGGTGGTCAAAATCGCCGGCGATGAGGGCAGGGTGGCCGAGCGGGTGGTGCGGCTGGGCGATGCGATCAAGGACCAATGGGTCGTCACCGACGGCCTGAAGGCCGGCGAACGGCTGATCGTCGCGGGCGGCAGCCAGGTATCCTCCGGCCAGGCGGTGACGGTGGAGGAGACCCCGCCGGCCCAGGCCGTGGCGGGCGCCGGCCAGCCGCCGGCCGGGCGGGCGGAGTAAGCGCGCCATGGCCCGTTTCTTCATCGATCGGCCCATCTTCGCCTGGGTCATCGCCATCGTCATCACGCTGGCCGGCACGCTGGCGATCTTCACCCTGCCGGTCGAGCAGTACCCGGACATCGCCCCTCCCGGCGTCACGATCCGCGCCACCTACACCGGGGCCTCGGCCGAGACCACCGAGAATTCGGTCACCCAGGTCATCGAACAGGCGATGACCGGCCTGGACAACCTGCTGTACATGTCGTCGAGCAGCAGCGCATCGGGCAGCGCCCAGGTCACCCTGACCTTCTCCTCGGGGACCGATCCCGACGTGGCCCAGATGCAGGTGCAGAACAAGATGCGCCAGGCCGAGCCGCTGCTGCCCGATTCCGTGCAGGACACCGGCGTCACCGTCACCAAATCGTCCGGCAGCATGTTCATGGTGCTGGCTTTCACGTCCGACGACGGCGGCATGAACGGCACCGACATCGCCGACTACATGGCCTCCACGATCCAGGACCCGATCAGCCGCGTGTCCGGCGTCGGCAATGTGCAGGTGATGGGCTCGAAATACGCCATGCGCATCTGGCTCGATCCGGAAAAACTGCGCACCTTTTCGCTGATGCCCTCGGACGTGACCCAGGCGATCGAGGCGCAGAATGCCGACGTCTCCTCCGGTTCGCTGGGCGCCTTGCCCGGCATCGAAGGCCAGGGGCTGAGCGCCACGGTGACTTCG
>CBFGXR010000447.1:0-1967 GCA_965652675.1 uncultured Castellaniella sp. | reverse complement strand
CGTCCACCTGTTCGACGGCATCGATTTCGT
Source organism: uncultured Castellaniella sp. (assembly GCA_965652675.1). Classification (GTDB taxonomy): domain Bacteria; phylum Pseudomonadota; class Gammaproteobacteria; order Burkholderiales; family Burkholderiaceae_B; genus Castellaniella. Next base: position 1,937 of record CBFGXR010000447.1, on the reverse strand, counting down.
GGTCGTGGTGATCGCGCTGTTCGCCATCGCCGAGTTGCTGGAACTGCTGGAATCCGCCATCCGGGGCGAATCCCCGGAAGTCCCGCCCAACGAGCGCAAGCTGTTCAACCTGCAGGAACTGCTGTTCACGAAATGGACCGTGCTGCGCAGCGCCGTCCTGGGCTTTTTCATCGGCGTGCTGCCGGGCGCCGGCGCCAGCGTGGCGTCCGCCGTGGCCTATTCGAACGAAAAGCGCTACCAGGAAGGCCGCGATCCCAACGCCTGCTTCGGCTCGGGCGACCTGCGCGGCGTGACCGCGCCGGAAGCCGCCTCGACCGCGTCGGCCGTCGGCTCCTTCGTGCCCATGCTGACCCTGGGCGTGCCCGGCTCCGGCACCACGGCCGTGATGATGGGCGCGCTGACCCTGTACAACATCACCCCGGGTCCGGTGCTGTTCGACACCAAGCCGGAACTGGTGTGGGGCCTGGTCGCTTCGCTGTTCATCGCCAACGTGCTGCTGTTCCTGATGAACATTCCCATGGTGCGGGTGTTCTCGAAAGTCCTGGCGCTGCCGAACTGGCTGCTGGTGCCCGGCATCCTGTGCATCAGCTACATCGGGGTGTACGCGATCAACGCCGGCACCTTCGACCTGACCATGGCCGCCTTCCTGGGCCTGGTCGGCTACCTGCTGCGCAAGGCCGGCGTGCCCATGGCGCCGATGGTGCTGGGGGTGGTGCTGGGCGACATGATGGAACAGAACCTGCGCCGCGCGCTGTCGATCACGAACGGCGAACTGCACATCCTGTGGGACAGCCCGATCGCCCTGGGCCTGTGGATCGTCTCGCTGCTCATCGTCGTCGTCCCGCCCCTGATGCGCTGGCGCCGCGCGAAGCGGCGCCGGCAGGGCAAAGCCGTGGGCGACGATCTGATCGCCGCCGACGACTGAACCTCACGCCCAGTCCGGCGGATCGCCGCGCAGCGGCCCCGCCGGCAAGTCCCAGCCCCAGCGGGCGCCCGCCACCCGGCAGGGCGCCCGCAGTCTTTGCGCGGGCCCCCAGGCGGTCGGCTCGATTGCCGGGTCGCAGGCCGTGTCGGGCGCGGGCCCCAGAACGGGCGGCGTCTCGAATCCGGCGTCGGCCGCATCCTGCAGCAGCCGCGCCATCCGCGCCAGCGACACGCGCCAGCCGCCGCCCAGGCCGGTTTCGCGACGCAGTGCCAGGCCGCGCAGCGCGCAGGCCGCCATCAGATAACCCGCCGACTGGTCCAGCGCCTGGACCGGCAGGGGATCGGGCGCCGCGCCTTCGCCCGCCCAGGCGATGCCGGCGCTCATCTGGACCAGGCTGTCGAACCCCCGGCGCGCCCGCCAGGGGCCGGTCCAGCCCCAGGCGTCCAGGCAGACGTCCACCAGACCGGGCCGGATGGACTGGCGGGTCCCGGCGTCCAGCCCCAGCGCGTCCAGCGCGCCGGGCCGGTAGCCGTGGACCAGCACGTCGGCCCGGGCCAGCAACCTCCGGAATCGATCCAGTCCGTCGGGACGGCGCAGATCCAGGCAGGCGCAGCGCTTGCCCACCGTGACCTCGGGCACCATGCCGGGCTCTTCCCAATCCGCCGGGTCCAGGCGCAGGACCTGCGCGCCGTAGGCGGCCAGGAAACGCGTGGCGGCGGGCCCGGCCAGCACGCGGGTCAGGTCCAGCACGCGGATCCCCGCCAATGGCCGCCCGGGATCGGGATCGTCCAGCCATCCGGCGTCCGGCGTTCCGGCCAGGCCGGGCAGGCGGTGCACCAGCGGCTCCGCCGCGACGGCGCGCCCCTGGGGATGATCGAGCCAGGCTGCCGGCGCGCGCAGCGCGGCCGCGCAGCCGCCCCGGTCCACGATGGCGTCTTCCAGCGCGCCGGCGGATTCATGCCGGATCCGCTCGGCGACGGCGGCGCGGCCGGCGTCGTCCGGCAGGCCCAGC
>CBFGXR010000446.1:0-1971 GCA_965652675.1 uncultured Castellaniella sp. | reverse complement strand
CCTAGCCCGAGCAGGCGCTGGGGCTCGAGCCGGGTGCGGCGCGGACGGTGGCCTGGCCGGTGACGGCGCCGGTGCTGTCCGGCCGGTCGGAAACCGGGACGCTGAATTGGCGCTTTGAGGCGCGCACCACCGAAGGTGAGGCGGCGTCCGACCGGATCGCGGTCGCGCAGACGCTGCTGCCCGCCGTGCCGGTGGCGGTGCGCCAGGCCACGCTGCTGCGGATCACGGACGGAGAGCCGCAGCAAGTGCCGGTGGACGCCTCGGCGCGGGCGCTGCTCGATGCGGCCGGCGTGCCGCGCGGCGGCGTCCAGGTCAGCCTGCAGTCCAGCCTGGCGGGCTCCCTGCCGGGCGTGAGCGCCTGGCTGGACGCTTATCCCTATACCTGCGTCGAGCAGCTCAGCGCCAAGGCGATGGGACGGCGGGATCCGGCCGCCTGGCGGGCGCTGATGAAGCGCCTGCCCGACTACCAGACCGAGTCCGGCCTGCTGTCGTATTTCCCGGGCGGGCGCGGCAGCGTGGTGCTGACGGCGCATCTGCTGGAAATCGCCACGCGGGCGCGGGCCGCGGACGGCGCCTATGCCCTGCCGGGCGAGACGCGCGAGGGCATGCTGGCCGCCTTGCAGGACACCGTGTTCGGCCGGCTGACGGAGGACGGCTGGGCGCCCGTGCGGGATGATTTCTGGCGCAAGCTGATCGCCATCGACGCCTTGGCGCTGGCCGGCGCCTGGCAGCCCGGCATGCTGGACAGCTTCGCGCAGGCGGTCGACGACTGGCCGACGCCCGCCGTGGTGACCTGGCTGTCGATCCTGCGGCACGTGCCGGATCTGGACGGCCGCGAGGCCCTGTCCGCCCGGGCCGAGGCCGTGCTGCGCGCGCGGCTGTCGCGGCACGGGACGACGCTGGTGCTGGCCGACGACACGGCGGACTCGGGCTGGTGGCTGATGAGCAATCCCGCCACCGCCCAGGCCCGTCTGCTGATGACGGTGCTGGACCGGCCCGGCTGGCGCGCAGATCTGCCGCGCCTGCTGACCGGCCTGCTGTCGATGCAGCGCGACGGCGCCTGGTCCACGACCGCGGCCAATGTCCTGGGCACCCTGGCGGTGGACCAGTACGCCCGCGTGATGGAAACCCATGCGGGCGAGGGCGCGGTGCGCGTGGCCTTGCCTCCGGGCGAACCGGCCGTGCTGCCCTGGGCCGATATGCCCCAGGCCGACGGCATCCGCCGCCGGTCGCTGGACCTGCCCTGGCCGCGCGGCGGCAAGGGCATCCTGGACATTGGCCAGCAAGGGCAGGGCGGCGGCTGGGCCACGGTCACGGCGCGCGCCGCCGTGCCCCCGACCCGGGCGGTGGATGCCGGCCTGAAGGTCGAGCGCACGGTGACGCCGGTGTCCCGGGCGCGGCCGGACCGCTGGTCGGTGGGCGACGTCTATCGGGTGCGCCTGCGCGTCCGGTCGCAAGAGGCGCTGGTCTGGTCCGTGATCAGCGACCCGGTGCCGGCGGGGGCCTCCATCCTGGGCGGCGGCCTGGGGCGGGATTCCAGCCTGGCGACGGCGGGCGAAAACCAGGAGGACTGGTGGAACCGGCCCAGCTTCGTCGAACGCGGCGCCGGTGTGTTCCGGGCTTATTACGAGGTGATGGAGCCGGGCGAGCGCACGCTGGAATACACCGTGCGGCTGAACGTGCCGGGGGACTACCAGTTGCCGCCGACGCGCGCCGAGGCGCTGTACCAGCCGGACGTCTTCGGCGAGGCGCCCAACGCGCCCGTGCGCGTGGAGCCCCAGCCCTGATGGGCTGGATGCGCCGGATGGATTGGCCGTGTCGCCCAGTCCGGCGGGCCGCCGCATGGCTGCCGGGGCTGGTCTTGATCCTGACGCTGGTCCCGCCGCTCCAGGCCCGGGCGCAGGCGCCGGCCGCTTTCCCGCCGGACTACGCGGCCGTCCGGGCGGCCTGGCGGCCCTCGCTGATGGCCCA
>CBFGXR010000445.1:0-1977 GCA_965652675.1 uncultured Castellaniella sp. | reverse complement strand
GCCGGTGCTTCTGGGCCATGCGCGCCGCCAGGGTGATGTTGCCCGCGTGCCGCCCGAGGGCCGCGCGGATGTAGGCGCGTTCGAACCGGGCGACGACCTGGCATTTGGCGGCGCGGAAGGATTCCCGCGAGGTGGCCCGCTGCATGGCCACGGCCACCGCGTAGGCCTCCAGTTCGCCGCCGGAACGGTCCAGGATGGTGTCGCAGAAGGCCAGTTCGGATGCGGTGACCGGCGGTGCCAAAGCGCCAGCCGGCGGGATGCGCGGGTCCGCCGCCACCGGTGCGCCTCCGGACGCCGACAGGCCGGCGCCATAGGCCGGCAGGTGTTCGGCGATACGGGCCGGGGCCAGGCGGTTCAGCGCATGATCCAGCCGGGCGCGCAGTTCCTCCGGGCAGAGAGGCGGGCGCACGAAATCGGCCGCCCCCAGCGACAGCAGATCGCGCACCGCCTGGGCCCGCAGGCCGACCGCGTAGACCAGCAGCACGGCCGGCGGACGGCCCGCCAGGGCGGCCAGCGCCGTGCGCCAGTCGCGGATCGAGGATTCATCCACGTACAGCAGGCCGGCATCGTAGCGGCCCCGCGCCATGGACGGATCGGCCAGCGCGTCGGCCGCCGCGCCGGGCGGCCTGGGCGGCGTGTGCAGCACCAGCCGCCCGCCCAGGTGCGCGCCGCGCAGGGCGCCCGCCCAGTCTTCCCTGCCCGGCGCCAGCAGCGCGCAATCCAGTCGTTCCCGCATGTCGTCCCCCGTTTTGAGATGGTGACGACAGGATAGGAAAACGCGGGCCGGGCGGACAGTCGCAAAACTACGGCCGTAGTTTCCACACCCGTACTTCCTCCACAACCGCCTCTCGCCGCGCGACGGCTCCGAAAGACGCGCTACCGCGACCCCGCCACGTGGCAGCGGTACGCGTGCAGGGGCGCGTCGGGCCGGGCCAGCAGCATCTGCGGCCGGTCGCAGCCGGTCGTCGCCCAGGGGCAGCGGCCGCGAAAGAAGCAGCCCTGCGGCAGGACGGTGTTGCCCGGCAGTTCGGCCGGAACCGCCGGAGCGTCCTCGGGCCAGGGGCGGTCCAGGCGCGGCACCGCGTCGAGCAGTTCACGCGTGTAGGGATGGCGCGGGGATCCCAGCACCTGCGCGGCCGGGCCCTGTTCGACCACCTGGCCCAGGTACATCACCGCCACCCGGTCGCACAGATGGCGCACGACCGAGACGTTGTGCGAAATCAGCACGTAGGTCAGGCCGTGCGCGCGGCGCAGCTCCCCCAGCAGATTCAGGATCTGCGCCTGGACGGAGATGTCCAGCGCGGAGGTGGGCTCGTCGAGCACGATCACGTCGGGATCCGGGGCGAGCGCCCGGGCAATGGCGATCCGTTGGCGCTGCCCCCCGGAAAATTCATGCACGTAGCGGTCGAGCTGCTCGGGCCGCAGGCCCACCCGCAGGGCCAGGGCGTCGGCCCGCGCGCGCAGGGCGGCCTTGCCCAGGCGGACACGTCGGGCCGCGCCTTTGCGGCGGCCGGCGGCCACCAGCGGTTCGACGATCACCCGCCAGGCGGGCAGGCGCGGATCCAGCGAGGACTGCGGATCCTGGAACACGATCTGGACGTCGGCCGGGCGGCCGTCGGCGCGCGGCAGCCGCCGCAATTCGCCCCCGGTGGGCCGCAGCAGGCCCATCAGCACCGCCGCCAGGGTGCTCTTGCCGCAGCCGGATTCGCCGACGATGCCGAAGGCCTCGCCGCGCCGCACCTGCAGGCTGACGCCGTTCAGGGCATGGGCGTGGACCACGGGCCGCCCCCGCCAGTCGCGGGCGAGCGGAAAGCGCACCTGGACGTCCTGGGCTTCCAGCACCGGCGCGCCCGCGCCGGACCTCGGACGGGTCCCGGTTCCCGCGGTTCCGGCGGGCGCCGTCATGCGTCCTCTCCCGTCCGCGCGGCCGGCTCCGCGGCCAGAGGATGCCAGAAGGCCACCCGGCGCTCCGACACT
>CBFGXR010000444.1:0-1979 GCA_965652675.1 uncultured Castellaniella sp. | reverse complement strand
CGGCGGCCCCCAGGCTCAGCCCCCCGGTCAGCACGTCGATGGTGGCGCCCGCCATGGCGCCGGTGGCCATGCCCTTGCCGATCTGGATGCCGAAGGTGCGCAGCGCCTGGGGATTGAACAGGTCCATGCCCCAGCGCTCGCCTTCCAGCGGCAGGGGGTGGTGGGGAAAGGTCGTCTTGCTGAACCGGTAGCGTTTCAGCAGCGCATGCACGCAGTCCTGCTCCCGGTCGCGGGTGCGCTTGCGCAGCCCCAGCGTGATGGCGGCCATGTCGGTCGGATCCTGGGTGCAGGGCAGCCGCAGGGCGGCCGCGTCCACCAGCAGTTCGGCGATCAGGCGCGTGGCGTCCCTCAGCCGCCGCAGGCGCTGTTCGCTCAGATCGGCGCGCAGGGTCTGCAGGGCGGCGGCGTGATGGTCCAGCATCAGGGCCAGGCGGTCCAGCAGTTGGCCCTCGCCGTCCAGCGCGGGCGCCACGGTGTCGAAATCCACCGTGGCATGCAGCCCCAGGCGGGCCAGCGCGTCGCGCCAGGCGGCCGTGTCCGACAGCGTCGCGCGGGTGAAGTTCAGCACCGGCAGGATGGGGCGGCCGCAGGCGGCCAGCAGCATCAGTTCGTCGCGGTGCTTGGGCAGGACCGGATCGCGGGTGTCGATGACGTACAGGGCGGCGTCGGTTTCCAGCACCGTGGCCAGGACCCGGCATTCCTGCTCGAAGCGGCCGGTGGATTCGGGACTGTCGAGCAGCGCGCGGATGCGGTCGGGGCCGTCGTGCCTTTCCTGGGGCGGGGACAGCTGGTCCAGATAGTCCAGGACGCCCATGGCGTCCTCCAGGCCCGGCGTGTCGCGCAGCACCAGGATCGCCTGGCCGGTCTCGGTCAGCAGCTGGGCGCTTTCGACGTGGCGGGTGGTCCCGGGACGGTCCGCGACTTCGCCGAAGGACTCGTCGCGCAGCAGCGTGCGCAGCAGCGAAGTCTTGCCGGTGTTGGTATGGCCGACGACCGCCAGGTCGATGGGTTTCGAAGCGTCAGTCATGGCGGAGGCTTCCGATGTGTTCGAGCCAGCCGTTCAGGCTGGGGATCCGGGAAACGGCCTGTCGCGACAGGATGTCCTGCCAGGCCTGCAATCGTTGCGGCGAGCCCCCGAGGCACAGGGCGCGCAGGTCGGGGCAGGACCGGCGCAGTTCGTCCAGCCAGGCGGCGGCGCCCCGGTCGGGAGTCAGGCGCGCGTCGCAGACGAACAGCAGGTGCGCGGGCGGCGCGCCCAGCAGCGCACGGATGCGGGCGCGGTCCTCGCGGCTGTCGCAGCGGCCCAGGTCCGCCACGCCGGCCGGCAGCCCGTCCGGCGGCCAGGCCATATCGGGCCCCAGTTCGTAGGCCAGCACCGCCGCCCGGCCGCCGATGGCGACGGCCGGCGCGACGGGCGCGGCCGCGCCGCCGGGCGCCGGCGCGGGACGATCGATGCCCAGGGAAGCATGGGTGGGCAGCAGGCGTTCGCGCAGATCCAGCCAGCCCGGCAGGCCCGGATCCACGCGCAGCCGGGCCAGACGATGCCGCAGGTGCAGGACGCAGGCGGACAGGGCCAGCAGCCGGGGCAGCAGCCCCCAGGCGACGATGCAGCCGATCAGCCACCAGGACCAGTCGGCCTGGACGCCGGCGGCCAGCGGCTGCGGCCCCAGGCTGGCGGCGACCTGGACGTCGCCCGGCGCCGGAAAGCCCAGCAGCGCGGGCAGATGGCCCAGCGCCCGGGTCACGCCGACGAAGGCGTCCGGCGACAGCAGGGTGGTTTCCCAGTGGAAGGTGTAGCGGCGCGTGCTCAGCAGCAGGAACAGCGTGGGCACGGCCCCCAGGAAGGCGGCCGTCCAGGCCCCGTGGCTGATCAGTCCGATCGCGGTCTTCCAGGCCCGCGCACGGCCCAGCAGAGACAGGAAGGCCTGGGCCGCAAGGGCGGAGTACGGCCCCCGGTCCATGCGCCGCGTCACCCACAG
>CBFGXR010000443.1:0-1983 GCA_965652675.1 uncultured Castellaniella sp. | reverse complement strand
AATACCCCTTCGTCGTGCTGACGCCCGACACCGAGGACGAGATCGCCGCCCTGGCGCGCGCCTGTATCCGGCTGAGCCTGACCATCATCCCGCGGGGAGGCGGCACCGGCTACACCGGCGGCGCCATCCCGTTGTCCTGGCGCTCGGTGGTCATCAACACCGAAAAGCTCGACGCCATCGGGCCGGTCGAGGCCGTCGCCCTGCCGGGCGTCGAGGCGCCCGTCCACACGGTCCTGACCGGCGCCGGCGTGGTGACCCGCCGGGTGGCCGAGGCCGCCGAGGCCGCCGGGCGCGTCTTCGCCGTGGACCCGACCTCCGCCGACGCGTCCTGCGTGGGCGGCAACGTCGCCATGAACGCCGGCGGCAAGAAAGCCGTGCTCTGGGGCACGGCGCTGGACAACCTGGCCTGGTGGCGCATGGTGGACCCCCAGGGCGACTGGCTGGAAGTCACCCGCCTGGACCACAACCTGGGCAAGATCCACGAGGTCGAAGAAGCCCGCTTCGAGCTCAAGTGGTTCGACGGCGCCAAGCGGCCCGGACAGGCCCTGCTCAAGACCGACATCCTGGTCATCGAAGGCCGGCGTTTCCGCAAGGCCGGCCTGGGCAAGGACGTCACCGACAAGTTCCTCGCGGGCCTGCCCGGCGTCCAGAAGGAAGGCTGTGACGGCCTGATCACGGCCGCGCGCTGGATCCTGCACCGCATGCCCGCGCACACGCGCACCGTCTGCATGGAGTTCTTCGGTCAGGCGAAGCTGGCCGTGCCGTCCATCGTCGAGGTCAAGCAGTACCTGGACACCCGGGGCCGCGCCCAGGGCGTGCTGCTGGCCGGCCTGGAACACCTGGACGAGCGCTACCTGCGCGCCGTCGGCTACGCCACCAAGAGCAAGCGCGGCACCCTGCCCAAGATGGTCCTGATCGGCGACATCGTCGGCGACGACGAGCACGCCGTGGCCCTGGCCGCCAGCGAGGTCGTGCGCATCGCCAATTCACGCCACGGCGAAGGCTTCATCGCCGCCAGCCCGGAAGCCCGCAAGAAATTCTGGCTGGACCGCGCCCGCACCGCCGCCATCGCCCGCCACACCAACGCCTTCAAGATCAACGAGGACGTGGTGATCCCGCTGGCGCGCATGGGCGAATACACCGACGCCATCGAACGCATCAACATCGAGCTGTCCACCCGCAACAAGCTGCGCCTGGCGGACGCCCTGGAATCCTACCTGGACGGCGACCTGCCGATCGGCAAATCCGAGGATCCCGACGACGCCGAGCACACGCGCGGCACCATCCTGTCCGCCCGCCGCCGCGACGCCCTGGACACCCTGGCCGCGGTGCGCCGCCGCTGGGCCTGGCTGCTGGATCACCTGGACGCGCCGCTGGCCGACAGCCTGGACACCCTGTCCTCGCTGGGCCTGGACGAACGCCGGCCCGAACTGGAAGACCGCCTGGCCGCCCAGCCGGACGCGCGCATCATCGATCTGGTCCAGGACCACACCCTGCGGATTTCCTGGAAGACCGACATCCGCGCCGCCATGGAACGCCATTTCGCGGGCGCCGAATGCGCCGCCATCCTGGCCGGCCTGCAGGCCACCCACGACCGCATCCTGAAAAGCCGGGTGTTCGTCGCCCTGCACATGCACGCGGGCGACGGCAACGTCCACACCAACATTCCCGTCAATTCCGACGACTACGAGATGCTGCGCGAGGCCAACGACGCCGTGGCCCGCATCATGGGCATCGCCCGCGATCTGGACGGCGTGATCTCGGGCGAGCACGGCATCGGCCTGACGAAATACGAATTCCTCAGCGAGGCCGAACTGGCGCCCTTCCAGGACTACAAGCGCCGCATCGACCCCGAGGGCCGCTTCAACGCCGGCAAGCTGATGCCCGGCGCCGACCTGACTCACGCCTGGACGCCCAGCTTCAACCTGCTGGGCTACGAATCGCTGATCATGCAGCGCACCGAGATCGGCGCCATCTCCAACG
>CBFGXR010000442.1:0-1984 GCA_965652675.1 uncultured Castellaniella sp. | reverse complement strand
CAGCGGCGCCGTCATGAAATGCGCGTCCATCCGCGCGGCGCCCGCCAGCAGGCCGTGCCCCCAGGCGTGCCGCACGGGATGCAGGCGGCGGGCGATGCGTTCCAGGACGAGCCGCAGGAAACCGCCGACCAGGAGGGCGCCCAGGACGGCGGCGAAGACCAGGATGACGGTCCGCCACTCGTGGTAGACCACCGTCGATTGTTCGAGAAAGGAAGAAATCAAACCACGAAACTCCAGTTGAAGTGCTTGAAAAGGCCAGTGTATCGGTCCACCCGGCAGTCCTTCAAACCATGCTGGACATGAATAGTCCTCATTTGTTTCCGGATATCTCCGAATAGGGGGCGATCCGCTAAGGTTATCCTGCAAGAAAAACGATTCTTCCCGCACCACTTTGCAGGAGACACACCATGTCCGGACGACGCACGGGCCCTGGCGCGGGCCGCCTGGCGCGCGCCACGCTTGGCACCCAGTTGTTCATCGCCGCTTCCCTGATCACCATCCTGGTGATGGCGGTCCTGGCCTCCATCATCACCTGGCAGAACCGGCAGACGGCGATCGAAAACGTCAGCGCCGCCAACCGCTACGGACTGCAGGGCTACGACCGCACCCTGCAACTGATCTACGACATCGCCCGCAAGCGCAGCGAATCCCTGTATCCGGTGCTGATCCGCTACATGAGCGGCGAACCCAAGCCGACCGGCGTGGTGGAAAACGGCATGCCGGTCTTCAAGTCCTCGGGCATGCCCATCAACGGCGACCAGGACCTGATGCGCAGCGTCACCGGCATGTCGGCCGAGGTCTATGCCCGCGCCGACAAGGGCTGGCAGCGGATCGCCAGCGCCTACCAGGACCAGCCGGACCATGCCGCGGGCCAGGTGCTGGACCCGGCCAGCCGCATCGCCCAGGCCCTGGACAAAGGAACGATCACGCATTTTCCCGGCCTGGTCGGCGGGAAATGGCACCTGATCACGGTCAATCCGCTCAAGGACGACGGCAAGATCTACGGCGGGATCGTCGATTACCTGGACATCAGCGCCCAGATCGACCCGGTGCTGAAGGACCTGGCCGAGGCCAAGCTGGCCGAATACGGCCAGTTGTTCGTGCTGCGGCCGACCGCCGACGGCAAGGACTGGATCCGCGTCGCGGGCATGTTCGGCAAGCCCGGCGACCTGTTCAGCGCCGGCAATCCGCCGGACGATTTCGCCGCCATGGACGGCGCCTTCCAGTCGGCCCCGGACGGGGTGCGGCGCGTCACGGTGCGGGGCCAGGAAATCTTCCTGGCCTGGCAGACGGTGCCCAACTGGGGCTGGATGATGTACGGCTTCGGCGACGTGGACGACTACCTGGCCGACAGCACCCGCGCCATGTGGATCCAGCTGGGCGTGATGCTGCTGGGCACGCTGCTGATTTCCCTGCTGATCCGCTGGCTGGCCCGCCGCACCCTGAGGCCCGTGCGCGACGTGGTGGTGGGCATGCAGCGGCTGGGCAACGGCGACCTGACCCATGAGATCCCGGACAGCCCGGCCGGCAGCCGCAACGAGGTCCACCAGTTGCTGGACAGCCTGCGCGGGACGCAAGACGCCCTGCGGCACATGATCCGCCAGGTGCGCGGCAGCGTCGGCGAAATCCACACCGGCGCGCGCGAGATCGCCGTGGGCAACGCCGACCTGTCCAGCCGCACGGAAGAGCAGGCCGCCTCCCTGCAGGAGACGGCCGCCAGCATGGAGGAACTGGCCTCCACCGTGCGCCAGAACGCCGACAACGCCCGCCAGGCGGACCAACTGGCGGCGGGCGCCTCGCGGACCGCCCATCAGGGCGAGCAGGCCGTCCACGGCATGGTCGACACGATGAAACGCATCGCCGACAGTTCCGCCCGCATCACCGACATCATCGGCGTGATCGACAGCATTGCCTTCCAGACCAACATCCGGGCCCTGACCGCCAGTGTGCTGTGGCTGGCGGCGCTGGGCCTGGGATCGCGGCT
>CBFGXR010000441.1:0-1987 GCA_965652675.1 uncultured Castellaniella sp. | reverse complement strand
CGTGCCGCCCGCCATGATGAGGATCGTGCGCGCGCTCATCGCCGTTTCCCCCGCATCATGCAGCGGGTCTCGTAATCGACCCGCAGCAGCAGCGCGATGGCCGCCAGGTTCATGACGATGCCCGAGCCGCCGTAGCTGACCAGCGGCAGGGTCAGCCCCTTGGTCGGCAGCAGGCCCAGGCAGACGCCGACGTTGATGAAGGCCTGCACGCCCATCCACAGGGCCACGCCCTGGGCGACCAGGCCGTCGAAGACCCGTTCCAGCACCATGGCCTGGCGGGCGATGTCGAAGCCGCGCATCACGACGTAGACGAACACGGCGATCAGGCACAACACCCCGACCAGGCCCAGCTCCTCGCCGATGACGGCGACGATGAAGTCGGTGTGCGCCTCGGGCAGGTAATGCAGTTTCTCGATGCTGGCGCCCAGGCCGACGCCGAACCATTCCCCCCGGCCCAGGGCGATCAGGGAATGGGACAGCTGGTAGGCGCTGCCGTAGGCGTTGTCCGGATTCCAGGGATCCAGATAGACGAACAGGCGCTCGCGGCGCCAGGGCGACAGCCAGATCAGCATCAGGAAGCTGGACATCACCCCGCCCAGCAGCAGGGTGAACAGCTTCAGGTTGATGCCGCCGATGAAGAGGATGCCGACGGCAATGGCGCCGATGACGATGAAGGCGCCCAGGTCGGGCTCCAGCAGCAGCAGCACCCCGACCAGCATCAGGGCCAGCGCCATGGGCGCGAAGCCGCGCACGAAGCCGCGCACGAAGCCCTGCAGGTGGGTCTGCTTGCGCACCACGTAGTCGGCCGAGTACAGCAGGATGGCGGCCTTCATGAGTTCCGAGGGCTGGAAATTCACCGGCCCCAGGGGTAGCCAGCGCCGGGCGCCGTTGACCTCGCGGCCGATGCCGGGCACCAGCACCACCATCAGCAGGACCAGCGCCAGGATGAACAGGGGCACGGCGACCTTCTGCCAGATCCGCATCGGAATGCTGGCGGTGAACAGCGCGGCCAGCAGGCCGATGACGATGAAGGCGGCATGGCGGCCGACGAAATAGAAGCGGCCGTAGCTTTCGTAGCGCGGCCCGTCGGCCAGGGCGATCGAGGCCGAATACACCATGAGCAGGCCGAACAGGACCAGGGCGCTGACCGCCACGATCAGCCCCACGTCCACGCTGGGCATGGCCGTGCGGCCCGGCCGCACCGCGTTCACGCCGCCGCTCAGGGTGCCCAGTACGCTCATCGGCCGTCTCCCCGATGCTGCACCTTCGTGCTCACGTCCACCTCGCGGCTTGCAAGCCGCTCGGATTCGCCAGGCGCAGTGCAGTCCGCAGGGACTGCCCTGCGTCCGGGCTCATCCAACTCGCGCACGGCTTCGACGAAGCATTCGCTGCGGTGGGCGTAGTTGCGGAACATGTCCATGCTGGCGCAGGCCGGCGACAGCAGCACGGCGTCGCCCGGCCGCGCCAGTTCCAGGCCCTGGGCCACGGCGTCCTCCAGCGTCGCGCAGGACCGCAGCGGCACGTCGCAGTCCGCCAGCGCCCGGCCGATCAGCGGCCCATCCTGGCCGATCAGCAGCACGGCGCGCGCATGGGCGCGCACGGCCGGCGCCAGGGGCGAGAAATCCTGGCCCTTGCCCAGGCCGCCGGCGATCAGCACCACCGGCCGGCCCAGCCCCTTCAGGGCGGCCAGCGTGGCGCTCACATTGGTCCCCTTGCTGTCGTCGATGAAGTCGGCGCCGATGCGCTCCGCTTCACGCTCGCCATCAACACCACCGGCCGCGACATCCCCCTCGGTAAGAGCAGCATCCAGAGCTACTCGGCGTTCGTGAACAAGATCTGGAACGCGTCGCGGTTCGCGATGATGCACCTCGATACCGAGCTCGAAGATGCCGGGCCGATCACGCGCGAGAACCTCCGCACCGTCGAGCGCTGGATCCTCTCGCGGCTGAACGAAGCGACGAAGACCGTCAACCGTTCGCTCTCCACG
>CBFGXR010000440.1:0-1999 GCA_965652675.1 uncultured Castellaniella sp. | reverse complement strand
GTGACGATGCGGCTGATCCTGATCGTCATCAAGCTGGCGCCGCTGGCCGTCGCCGACCCGGTGCTGGGCCTGTATCCGCGCTACTGGGCCTTGCGCAACCGGCTGCAGGACCGCACCCAGCCCGTGCCCGATGCCGAAGTGCGCCGGTTCCTGGCCGACGCCGCCGGCACCTATCTGGACGAACGCATCCGCGCCGACTGGATCCTGGCGGCCACGCGGTCCGGTGACTATGTCCAGGCCTTGCAAGTGCCGGCGGTGGCCGACCCGTCGGCCTCGGTGCGCTGCGCCCTGCTGCTGGCCCGCCATCAAAGCGGCAAGCGCGCCCATGCCGCCGAAGTCCTGGACGTGTTCCAGCCCAACGCCGACTGCTGGGATCTGCTGGATCAGACGGCGGCCGACCACGTCCTCAGCCGCAAGGAACTGAACGGCCTGCTGCGCGACATCCTGGAAACCGGCAAGCAGGGCAACGCCGACCGCATGGCGGGCGTGGTGTTCGACGATGCGGCCATGGTGCAGTACGCCGCGCTGATGAAGAACCCGCGCAAGTGGCTGGAATCCCGCGGCCAGCCGCGCGCCGCCCTGGATTTCGAACTGGATGCGATCGCCCTGTCGCGCCTGGCGCGCGCCGACGACCGGCCCGAGGCCGCCCGCTACATCCAGGAACACTGGGCCGGCTGGATGCCCAAGGCCGACCTGCAGTGGGTCTGGGGGCAGTTCGGCCTGGTGGCCGCGCTGAACGTCGATCCCGAGGCCGCGCGCTGGTACCGCCAGTCCGGCTTCGTGCCGATGACCGACTACAACCACGCCTGGGAAGTCCGCGCCGAACTGCGGGCCGCGCCCATCGATTGGGGGCGGGTGGCCGCGGCCGTGCGCAAGATGAGCGCGCGGCAGGCCGACGAGCCCGTCTGGCGCTATTGGTACGGCCGCGCCCTGGCGGCCCAGGGCAATGCCGTGGCCGCGCGCCAGTACTATGAGTCCATCGCCGCCGAGCAGGGCTTCTACGGCCTGCTGGCGGCCGAGGAACTGGGCCGCACGCCGGCGCTGCCCGCGCAGCCCGGCCCCCTGGATCCGGCCTGGATCGCCCAGGCGCGCGCCAATCCCGGCCTGCGGCGCGCCGTGGCGCTGTTCGACCTGGGCTGGCGCAAGGAAGCCGTGCCCGAATGGAATTTCGCCCTGCGCGGCATGAGTGATCCCCAGCTGCGCGGCGCGGCGGAATTCGCCCGCGAACAGCACATCTACGACCGGGTGGTGAACACGTCCCTGCTGACGCGCGGCGTGTCCGATTTCAGCCAGCGCTTCATCGCGCCCTTCGAAGGCCAGGTGGCCGCCAAGGCGCGCCTGATCGACCTCGATCCCGCCTGGGTCTACGGCCTGATCCGCCAGGAATCGCGCTTCATCACCGACGCCCGCTCGCGCGTGGGGGCATCGGGCCTGATGCAGCTGATGCCGGCCACCGCGCGCCACGTGGCGCGCAAGATCGGTATGAAGGACTTCAAGCCCGGCCAGGTCAACGACTTCGACACCAACACGATCCTGGGCACCAACTACCTGAACATGGTGCTGCAGGACCTGAACGGGTCCGAACTGCTGGCCACGGCGGGCTACAACGCCGGACCGGGCCGGCCGAAACGGTGGCGCGCCCAGTTGCCGGCGCCGGTCGAAGGCGCGATCTTCGCCGAGACCATCCCTTTCACCGAGACGCGCCTGTACGTCAAGAACGTCCTGTCCAACGCGGTCTACTATTCGATGCTGTTTTCCGGCCGGCCCGATTCGCTGAAGGCGCGCCTGGGCTCCGTCGGCCCCATGGACGGGACGCGGACGGCGCGGCCGTGACCGCGGCGGACGATCCGGCCGTCGCCGGTCTCGACGTCTACATCGTCGGCGGCGCGGTGCGCGACGATCTGCTGGGCCTGCCGGCGGGCGATCGCGACTGGGTGGTGGTGGAGTTGCCGGCGCCGGTCGAAGGCGCGATCTTCGCCGAGACCATCCCTTTCACCGA
>CBFGXR010000439.1:0-2002 GCA_965652675.1 uncultured Castellaniella sp. | reverse complement strand
GGTCGGAATTGACAAGCGTCAAGTTCCGGCGATTTTTCCGGTTTAAAACCGAGTGTTTTAGTCAGGTAAGAGGGTACACTTGACTCAAATAGTCGGGTATTTGTCATGCCCGGGATTTCTCCGCACCCACAGAGGACTTCACCATGCGTTTGACGACCAAGGGACGTTTCGCCGTCACGGCAATGATCGATCTGGCCCTGCGCCACCACAGCGGTCCGGTCACGCTGGCCGCCATCAGCGCGCGCCAGAACATTTCCCTGTCCTACCTGGAACAGCTGTTCGGCAAGCTGCGCCGGCATGAACTGGTCGACAGCGTGCGCGGTCCGGGGGGCGGCTACACGCTGGCCCGCCACGCGCGCGACATCTCCGTGGCCGACATCATCTTCGCCGTCGACGAGCCGCTGGACGCCACCAGCTGTGGCGGCAAGGAAAACTGCGACATCGGCCGCAACGGCCAGAGCGGCAAATGCATGACCCACGACCTGTGGGCGACATTGAGTCGTAAAATGCTGGAATACCTGGACTCGGTCTCGCTGCAGGATCTGGTCGACCAGCAGCGTCTGCGCGAATGGCAGGAATCCGGCCACATGCGCAACGGCCGCGCGACGATCCCGATCACGCCGGTGACGGCCGACGCCCGGGTCCAGGAGCCCGTATCGGCCTGATTTCCGGAGTTTCAATGCCACAGGATCCGTCCCCGATCTATCTGGACTATTCCGCCACCACACCCGTCGACGAACGCGTCCTCCAGGCCATGCTGCCCTGGCTGAGCGAACGCTTCGGCAACCCCGCCTCGCGCAGCCACGCCTGGGGCTGGGATGCCGAGGAAGCCGTGGAACGGGCCCGGGGGCAGGTCGCGGGGCTGATCCACGCCGATCCGCGCGAAATCGTCTGGACGTCCGGCGCCACCGAATCCGACAACCTCGCGATCAAGGGCGTGGCGCATTTCCATGCCGGCCGTGGCCGGCACATCGTCACGGTCCGCACCGAACACAAGGCGGTGCTGGACCCCTGCCTGGAACTCGAACGCCAGGGCTTCGACGTCACCTGGCTGGACGTGGACGCCCACGGCCTGGTCAGCCCGGATGCCCTGGCCGCCGTCCTGCGCCCCGACACGATCCTGGTGTCGGTGATGCTGGTGAACAACGAAATCGGCGTCATCCAGGACATCGCCGCGCTGGCGGGGCTGTGCCGTGAACGCGGGATCCTGTTCCATACCGACGCCGCCCAGGCCAGCGGCAAGCTGCCGATCGACGTCCAGGCGCTGGGTGTGGACCTGATGTCCCTGTCGGCGCACAAGACCTACGGTCCCAAGGGCGTCGGCGCACTGTACGTGCGCCGCAAGCCGCGCGTGCGCCTGGAAGCCCAGATCCACGGCGGCGGCCATGAACGCGGCCTGCGCTCGGGCACGCTGCCCACCCACCAGATCGTCGGCATGGGCGCGGCCTTCGCGCTGGCGGGCGAACTGATGGATACCGAAAGCCCCCGCATCCGGGCGCTGCGCGACCGCCTGTGGGACGGCCTGCGCGACCTGCCCGACGTGTATCTCAACGGCGATCCGGACCGGCGCGTGGCGCACACCCTGAACCTCAGCGTGGCCCACGTCGAGGGCGAGGCCCTGCTGATGTCCGTACCGGAACTGGCCGTGTCCTCGGGCTCGGCCTGCACCTCGGCCAGCCTGGAACCCTCCCATGTGCTGCGCGCCCTGGGACGCAGCGACACCCTGGCGCACAGCTCGCTGCGCCTGACCCTGGGGCGTTACACCACGCAGGACGAAATCGACCGTGCCGTGCGGCTGCTGCGCGCCCAGATCGCGCGCTTGCGCGAACTGTCTCCCCTGTGGGAAATGCGCCAGCAGGGCACCCTGGGCGCCTGGGCGGAGCAATGCCGATGACGGGTCCGTCGTACGGGCCGCGGGTCCTGGACCACTACCTGCATCCACGCAACGTCGGCTCCTTCGACGCCGGCGATCCCCGGGTGGGCACCGCGCTGGTGGGCTCGC
>CBFGXR010000438.1:0-2016 GCA_965652675.1 uncultured Castellaniella sp. | reverse complement strand
GCCTTGTCCTGCGCCACGGCCACGGGCAGGGACAGCTGGGCCGGCTTGCGGCGGCGCGTCGTCCGGCGCGCGGGTCCCAGAGATTCGATGGCGGCGATCGCCTGGCCGGCGGCGGCCTGCTCGGCCGCCCGCCGGCTGCTGCCGGAGGACTGCGCCCGGATGCCCAGCGGGGCGATTTCGCACACCACGTCGAACAGTTGGTCGTGCGCCGCCCCCCGGGTGGCGACGACCTCGTAGTGCGGCAGGGGATGGCCGCGCCCCTGGACGAGTTCCTGCAGCAGGGTCTTGGGATCCTTGCCGAAGGTGCGCAGGTCGATGTGCGCCAGGATCGGGCGATACAGGTGTTCGATGACGCGGCTGATTTCCGGATAGCCGCCGTCCAGGTAGACGGCGCCGAAGATGGCCTCCAGCGCGTCGGCCAGGATCGAGGGCCGGCGAAAGCCCCCGCTTTTCAGTTCGCCCTCGCCCAGGCGCAGGTGGGCCGACAGCGACAGGCCCTGGGCGATGTCGGCCAGGGCGGACTGCTTGACCAGGTTCGAGCGCACCCGCGACAGGTCGCCTTCGTCCATTTCGGCGTGCTCGGCGAACAGCAGCGTGGAGACGACGAAATTCAGCACGGAATCCCCCAGGAATTCCAGGCGCTCGTTGTGCGGCATGCCATGGCTGCGGTGGGTCAGGGCCCGCTCCAGCAGGGCCGGATCCCGAAAGCGGTAGTCCAGGGCGGACTGCAGGGAGTCCAGGGAGGCCATCACTCGAATCCGCCGATCCGGCTGGGCGAACCGAAGTTCATCCAGATGAAGAAGGCGCGGCCGACGATGTTGCGGTCGGGCACGAAGCCCCAGTAGCGGCTGTCCAGGCTGTTGTCGCGGTTGTCGCCCATCATGAAGTAATGGCCGGCCGGCACCGTGCAGCGCACCCCGTCGCTCAGGTAGGTGCAGGCCTGGAAGTCCGGAAAGCGCGTGATCGGCATCAGGTCCTGCGGCGCCTGGGTGTTCAGCAGGATGCGGTGCGACACGTCGCCCAGCTGTTCGCGGTACTGCCCCACGTAGACCGCGCGGTCGGGTTCGTAGTAGTCGCCGTCGCGGCTGCGCTGCACCGGCGTGCCGTTGATCGACAGGACCTTGCCGCGGTATTCGATCACGTCGCCCGGCACCCCGACCACCCGCTTGATGTAGTCCACCGAGGGGTCGACCGGATAGCGGAACACGACCACGTCGCCGCGCCTGGGCGAACCCAGGTCGAGGATCTTGCGGTCGATCACCGGCAGGCGCAGGCCGTATTCGTATTTGTTCACCAGGATCAGGTCGCCGTTTTCCAGGGTCGGCAGCATGGAGCCCGACGGGATCCGGAAGGGCTCGACCACGAAGGACCGCAGCACGAACACGAACAGGATCACCGGGAAGAAGCTGACGCAGTATTCCACCCACCAGGACGGGCGATTGGCCTGTTCATAAGCCTGGTCGCATTCGACCCGCAAGGCGTCCGGGTCCAGCCCGGCGGCGTTGTTGCGGCAGGCCTGGGCGGCGGCCTCGGCGCGGGCGCGGCGCCGGCCGCGCAGCACCCCGACGTCCAGCAGCCAGACCAGACCCGTCACGACCAGCGCGACGAACAGCAACAGGGCGAAATCCCAACTCATGCGGTGTGTCCTTGATTATTTGTCTTCGACCTGCAGGACGGCCAGGAAGGCTTCCTGCGGGATTTCCACGTTGCCGACCTGTTTCATGCGCTTCTTGCCGGCCTTCTGCTTTTCGAGGAGCTTCTTTTTGCGCGTGATGTCGCCGCCATAGCATTTGGCCAGCACGTTCTTGCGCAGGGCCTTGACGTTTTCCCGGGCGACGACTTCCGCGCCGATGGCGGCCTGGATGGCGATGTCGAACATCTGGCGCGGGATCAGGCCGCGCATGCGGGTGACCACGTCCCGGCCCCCGCGCCGGGCGTTGGCGCGGTGCACGATCATGGACAGGGCATCGCCCCGGTCGCCGTTGATCAGCAGGTCCACGCGCACCACGTCCGCCA
>CBFGXR010000437.1:0-2020 GCA_965652675.1 uncultured Castellaniella sp. | reverse complement strand
GGTGGTCGGCGCCAATGCGGCCTCGCGCGATTGCGTGGCCCGCGCCCCGGAATCCGTGCGCGGCCGGGTACATCTGGTGGCGGAGACCTCGCAGGTCGATCCCTATTACCAGGCGGCCGACCTGTACGTGCATCCCACCCTGAACGACAGCTTCGGCATGGCGCCCCTGGAGGCCATGTCCTTCGGGCTGCCCGTGATTCTCAGCCCCGCACCCTGGTGCGGCTTTGCGCAGTACGTCCGGCCTGACGCCGAGGCCCTGGTCCTCAGCCACCCCGAGCGGGCGGACGAACTGGCCCGGGCCATCGGCCGCCTGCGCGCGGACGCGGACTTGCGCGCACGGCTGCGGGCGGGGGCGCGGGACGTGCTGGCCCGCCACGCCTGGCCGGAGGTCGCCCGCCGGTATCTCGAGGTGTACGCGGAGATCCTGCGCGAACGCGCCGCCGCGTCCTGAGCCAGGGCGCCGCGCCTGGCTTGGCGCGGCTTTCAGGCCCAGCCGCGCGCCCAGTAGACCAGCAGTCCCAGGTATTCCTTGATGATCGACCGGCTGGCGTTCAGCGCGCGCAGGTCCGGCAGCCAGAACGCGAAGTCGGGGTCGTCCGGAACCACGATCTGGGGCGGCGAGGGTGCCGCGATCGGATTCAGGCCCTGTTTCTGGAAGCTGGCCATGGACCGAGGCATGTGCAGGGCGGACGTCACCAGCAGGAAGCGCTCGATGCCCTGGTCGCGCAGCAGCCGGGCCGTGAAGACCGCGTTCTCGCGCGTGGTGTCGCTCTGGTTTTCCTTCATGATCGAAGCGGCGGGCACCCCGTCGCGCTCCAGCGCCGAGGCCATCATGGTTGCTTCGCTCTGCCCGCCGTCCAGGGCCGCCCCCGAGACGATGACCAGGGGCGCGCGGCCCGCCGCGTACAACTGGGCGGCCGTGTCGGTGCGCAGGATCGCCGTGTCGCGGTCGTAGGGTTCGAACCAGTTGCGCCGGCCGTTGGCGGAATTGCCGCCCAGGACCACGATCGCCTGGGCCGTCGGCATCATGGCCGCCGGCCTGTAGGGATAGCGCTGCTCCAGCAGGCCGCCGGCCCACAGCGAGGACGTCGGCAGGGACCAGAACAGCACCCAGGCCAGGGCGCCGGCCGTCAGGATGCCGGCCGTCCTGCGCCAGCGCAGGATGAACACGAGCAGGGCCAGCACCAGCAGGGTGACCGACAGGTTCAGGGGGATCAGCAGGTTGCCGAGGAAAGCGGTGATCGTCATGCGGCGGGAGGCGTGTCGAGGAGGTCCAGCGCGGTGGACAGGACGTCGGGGGCGGCGGGCCAGGCATCCGTGCGGCCCATGCGCACGGCCCGGTTGGACCAGGGGCCGGTGCGGGCGGGATCGGTGACGCCGAACAGGGTGATCTGCCGGGCGCCGGCGGCGGCGCCCAGGTGCGAGACCCCTGAATCGTTGCAGATCACCAGGGCCGCGCGGCGGGTCAGGGCCGCGAAGGCCCCCAGCCCCAGGGGCGGCAGCAGCAGGGCGGTGGGCGCGTTGTCCTGCGCGGCCCGGCGTTCGGATTCAGGAGGCGCCATGGCGACCGTCAGGCCGCGCGCCTGCAGGGACCGGGTCAGGCTGTCGAAGCCCGGCCAGACCTTGACGCGGCCCCGGTGCAAGCCCGTCGCCGTCGGGGCGATCAGCACGGGCATCGACAGCTCGGCCCCGAGGAGCTGGGTCCGCAGGTCCCGATCGCCGGTGCCGCGCAGCACCCGGGGCACGATCCGGCGCCGCGCGAAGGCGGGGTCGCCGAGCGCGGTGGTGCGGTCGTAGAATGCTTGCGGGTAGCCAGGGCGCAAGTAGTCGGCGAGGCCGGATTCGGGCCATAGTACCAGCCGTCCACGGGCCCCTTTCGGCGCGCTGAGCTGGGCGAGCGTCACGAAGTTCGCCTCGTAATAACGCGGATCCCCGAGGCGCTTCTGGCGCAAGTCGGGCTGGACGAGGGCGAAGCGGATGGCGCCGGGCCGCGCGGCCGGGGCGGGCCAGCACATGCCTG
>CBFGXR010000436.1:0-2039 GCA_965652675.1 uncultured Castellaniella sp. | reverse complement strand
CGTCGAGGTCCACTCGCCGTCGTCACCCTTGCTGTACTCGGGCAGGCGCACCGAGATCCTGGCGGTCACTTCGACCACGCCGTTCTCGAGCGCGCGGATCATCTCCGACACGTCCGAGAACACCATGCCCTCACCCTTGGCGTTGATGCGCTCGCGGGTGGCGTAGTACAGGCCCAGCACGACGTCCTGCGACGGCACGATCGACGGCTCGCCCGAGGCCGGGAACAGCACGTTGTTGGAGGCCAGCATCAGCGTGCGGGCTTCCATCTGCGCTTCCACCGACAGCGGGGCGTGCACGGCCATCTGGTCGCCGTCGAAGTCGGCGTTGAACGCCGCGCAGACCAGCGGGTGCAGCTGGATGGCCTTGCCTTCGATCAGTTGCGGTTCGAAGGCCTGGATGCCCAGACGGTGCAGCGTCGGCGCGCGGTTGAGCATCACCGGGTGTTCGCGGATGACCTCTTCGAGGATGTCCCAGACCACCGGTTCCTGGCTCTCGACCAGCTTCTTGGCCGCCTTGATGGTGGTCGCCAGACCCATCATTTCCAGGCGGTTGAAGATGAAGGGCTTGAACAGTTCCAGCGCCATCAGCTTGGGCAGGCCGCACTGGTGCAGGCGCAGCTGCGGACCCACCACGATCACGGAACGGCCGGAGTAGTCGACGCGCTTGCCCAGCAGGTTCTGGCGGAAGCGGCCGCTCTTGCCCTTGATCATGTCGGCCAGGGACTTGAGCTGGCGCTTGTTGGCGCCGGTCATGGCCTTGCCGCGGCGGCCGTTGTCCAGCAGCGAGTCGACGGCTTCCTGCAGCATGCGCTTTTCGTTGCGCAGGATGATGTCCGGCGCCTTCAGTTCGAGCAGGCGCTTGAGGCGGTTGTTGCGGTTGATGACGCGGCGGTACAGGTCGTTCAGGTCGGACGTGGCGAAGCGCCCGCCGTCCAGCGGCACCAGCGGACGCAGGTCCGGCGGCAGCACCGGCAGCACTTCCATGATCATCCAGTCGGGCTTGATGCCGGACTTCTGGAAGCCTTCCAGGACCTTCAGGCGCTTGGAGATCTTCTTGATCTTGGCGTCGGAACCGGTGGCCTTCAGTTCGGCGCGCAGCTTTTCGACCTCGGAATCGATGTCGATGTTGCGCAGCAGTTCGCGCACGGCCTCCGCGCCCATCAGGGCGTGGAAGTCGTCGCCGTATTCCTCGGTCTTGGCCAGGTAGTCGTCGTCGGACATGATCTGGCCGCGCTTGAGCGGCGTCATGCCCGGCTCGATCACGCACCAGGCTTCAAAGTACAGCACGCGCTCGATGTCGCGCAGCGTCATGTCCAGCACCATGCCCAGGCGCGAAGGCAGGGACTTCAGGAACCAGATGTGGGCGACCGGGCTGGCCAGTTCGATGTGGCCCATGCGCTCGCGGCGCACCTTGGCCACGGTGACTTCGACGCCGCACTTCTCGCAGATCACGCCGCGGTGCTTCAGGCGCTTGTACTTGCCGCACAGGCACTCGTAGTCCTTGATCGGGCCGAAGATCTTGGCGCAGAACAGGCCGTCGCGTTCGGGCTTGAAGGTGCGATAGTTGATGGTCTCGGGCTTGCGGACTTCGCCGAAGGACCACGAACGGATCTTTTCCGGCGACGCGATGCCGATCTTGATGGCGTCGAATTGCTCGTCCTGGGAGACTTGCTTGAAGAGATCGAGTAGCGCTTTCATTATTTACGCTCCAGATCCATGTCCAGGGACAGGGATCGAATTTCCTTGACCAGCACGTTGAACGATTCGGGCATGCCCGCGTCGATCACGTGATCACCCTTGACGATGTTCTCGTAGACCTTGGTCCGGCCGGTGATGTCGTCGGATTTCACCGTCAGCATTTCCTGCAGGGTGTAGGACGCGCCGTAGGCTTCCAGCGCCCAGACTTCCATTTCCCCGAAACGCTGACCGCCGAACTGGGCCTTGCCGCCCAGCGGCTGCTGGGTCACCAGGGAGTACGGACCGGTGGAACGGCTACAACTTCGAGGACTCGGTGCTGATCTCCGAGCGCGTCGTCGCCG
>CBFGXR010000435.1:0-2049 GCA_965652675.1 uncultured Castellaniella sp. | reverse complement strand
CGGCGGCAGCCTGGCGGGCCGCTGATGGCCAAGGTCCGGACCCAGTTCCTCTGCTCGGATTGCGGCGGCGCCTCCGCCAAATGGGAAGGCCGCTGTCCGCATTGCGGCGCCTGGAACACGCTCCAGGAAACCCGTGAATCCCCGGCGGCGGCCTCCGGCCACCGCTACGCGCCGCTGGCCGCCTCCACCCCGGTGCGCCGCCTGGCCGACATCGAGGCCCGCGAGCAGGCCCGCAATCCGACCGGCATCGAGGAATTCGACCGCGTCCTGGGCGGCGGCCTGGTGGCCGGCGCCGTGGTGCTGATCGGCGGCGATCCGGGGATCGGCAAATCCACCCTGCTGCTGCAGGCGCTGGCCAGCCTGTCCGAACGCGGCCCGGTGCTCTACGTCACCGGCGAGGAATCCGCCGAGCAGGTCGCCCTGCGCGCCCAGCGCCTGGGCGTATCGGGCGACGGCGTGGACCTGCTGGCGGAAATCCGCCTGGAACAGATCACCCAGGCCCTGGTCGAGCGCCAGCCCGGCGTGGCCGTCATCGATTCGATCCAGACCCTGTATTCCGGCGAACTCACCGCCGCGCCCGGTTCGGTGTCCCAGGTGCGCGAATGCGCTGCCCAGCTGACCCGCATCGCCAAGCAGACCGGCGTCACCCTGATCCTGATCGGCCACGTCACCAAGGACGGCGCGCTGGCCGGCCCGCGCGTGCTGGAGCACATCGTCGACACCGTCCTGTATTTCGAGGGCGACACCCATTCCTCGTTCCGCCTGGTGCGGGCCATCAAGAACCGCTTCGGCGCCGTCAACGAACTGGGCGTGTTCGCCATGACCGACCGGGGGCTGCGCGGCGTCAGCAATCCGTCCGCGCTGTTCCTGGCGGGGCATTCCCGGGATGTCGCCGGTTCCTGCGTCATGGCCACCCAGGAAGGCACCCGGCCGCTGCTGGTCGAGGTCCAGGCCCTGGTGGACACGGCCCACGTGCCCAATCCGCGCCGCCTGTCCGTGGGCCTGGAAAGCAGCCGCCTGGCCATGCTGCTGGCCGTGCTGCACCGCCACGCGGGGGTCGCCACCTACGATCAGGACGTCTTCGTCAACGCCGTCGGCGGCGTGCGCATCATGGAGCCGGCCGCCGACCTGGCCGTGGCCCTGGCGATCCTCTCGTCCATGCGCGACCGCCCCCTGCCGGCCGGCCTGCTGGCCTTCGGCGAGATCGGTCTGGCCGGCGAGATCCGCCCGGCCCCGCGCGGCCAGGAACGCCTGCGCGAAGCCGCCAAGCTGGGCTTCGAACACGCCGTCGTGCCGCGCGCCAATCTGCCGCGCCAGCCCATCGAGGGCCTGCGCATCCAGGCCGTCGACCGCGTCGAGGACGTGCTCGGCGTGCTGTCCTGAGAGGCCCGCGATGGACGGACTCTGGCTGATCCCCGCCTGCCTCGCGGCGGGCGGCCTGATCGGATTTTCCGGCGGCGTGCTGGGCATCGGCGGCGGCCTGTTCGCGATTCCCCTGCTGGGGCTGATCCTGGGCTACGAGCAGCAGGCCGCCCAGGGAACGGCGCTGATCATGGTGCTGCCGGCCATCCTGCTGACGCTGCGCAAATACCATCAGCACGCGCCCATCGACTGGCGTTCGGCGGCGGCCGGCGCCGTCAGTTGCGCCGGCACCGCGGAATCGCCAGCGAGGATCTTGGGCACCTGCCCCGGGTCCAACGCGCCTTTCCCCACTTCGACGAGCACGCCGACGAGCCGGCGGACCATCTTGCGGCGTACGAGATCCGCGACGTGCTACAGCGGATGCAACGTCGCGGCGAAATCCTCGTGATCGGCGAGCGCCGTCAACTGGTCTTCCACGTGGTTCCGCACCCGTCGAAAATTGGCCACTTCACCGACGTTTACATCCGCAAGGTCGGGCTGCCGCCGACGAGCCGTTCGGCCCACGTCGTCGCCTCGGCGCCGGTTCGCCGGGCGGTCAACCGCAAAATCGAGCCGGGTGTCACCGCCGAGGTGCTCGCGTTCCTTCCCGCGGAGGACCCGATCAACACTACGCCGCCCGCGGCGTCG
>CBFGXR010000434.1:0-2059 GCA_965652675.1 uncultured Castellaniella sp. | reverse complement strand
GCCGGAAATCCTGGTGCGCCAGGACCGCGAATTCGAGGACGGTCGCGCCCGCGAAATGGTCACCATCCGCCCCCTGGCCGGCACGCGCAAGCGCGGCGCCACCCAGGACGACGATCTGCATCTGGAACAGGAACTGCTGGCCGATCCGAAGGAACGCGCCGAACACGTGATGCTCATCGATCTGGCGCGCAACGACATCGGCCGCGTGGCCAAGGCGGGCACGGTCGAAGTCACCGACACGATGACCATCGAGCGCTATTCGCACGTCATGCACCTGGTGTCCAACGTGCGCGGCGAACTGAACGACGGCATGAGCAACATGGACGTGCTGCGGGCGACCTTCCCGGCCGGCACGCTGACCGGCGCGCCCAAGGTCCGCGCCATGGAAATCATCGACGAACTGGAACCCGTGCGCCGGGGCATCTACGGCGGCGCCGCCGGCTACATGAGCTACGGCGGCGAAATGGACCTGGCCATCGCCATCCCCACCGGCATCATCCGCGACGGCATGCTGTACGGGCAGGCCGCCGCCGGCATCGTCGCCGACTCGGATCCCGAAAAGGAATGGCAGGAAACCGAAGCCAAGGCCCGCGCCCTGCTGCGCGCGGCCGAACAGGTGCAGTTCGGGCTGGACGAGCCGATCTGAGAGCCCCCACGCTGCGCAGGCTACGCCCGCTTCAGGCGCGCACCAGCGAATCCCGCGTGATGTCGGCGATGGTGCGCGCGCCGGTCAGCGTCATGGCCACGCGCATTTCCTTTTCGATCAGGTCCAGCAGGTTGGAGACGCCCGCTTCGCCGCCCACGGCCAGGGCGTACAGCCAGGCGCGGCCCAGCAGCACGGTGTCGGCGCCCAGCGCCAGCATGCGCACCACGTCCAGGCCGGTACGCACGCCCGAATCCGCCAGCAGCGTGATCTGGCCCTTGACCGCGTCGGCGATCGCCGGCAGGGCGCGGGCCGTGGACAGCACCCCGTCCAGCTGCCGCCCGCCGTGGTTGGACACCACGATGCCGTCGGCCCCGAAGCGCACGGCCTCGCGCGCGTCGTCCGGATCCAGGATGCCCTTGATGATCATCGGCCCCTTCCAGAAATCGCGGATCCACTGCAGGTCCTTCCAGGAGATCGAGGGATCGAAATTGGCGCCCAGCCAGCCGATGTAGTCCTCCAGGCCGGTGGGCTTGCCCAGGTACCTGGACACATTGCCCAGGTCGTGCGGCCGACCCCACAGGCCCACGTCCCAGGCCCAGCGCGGGTGCAGCACGGCCTGGACGTAGCGGCGCAGGGCGGCGTACGGGCCGCTCATCCCCGCGTGGGCGTCGCGGTAGCGGGCGCCCGGCACCGGCATGTCCACCGTGAACACCAGCGTCGACACGCCGGCCGCCTGGGCGCGTTCCAGCACGCTTTTCATGAAGCCCCGGTCCTTCAGGACGTAGAGCTGGAACCACATGGGCCGGCTGATCTCGGGCGCGACCTCTTCAATGGGACAGACCGACACGGTGGACATGGTGTAGGGGATGCCCTTGCGGTCCGCCGCCCGCGCCGCCTGGACCTCGCCCCGGCGGGCGTACATCCCGGTCAGGCCCACCGGCGCCAGGGCCACCGGCATGGACAGGGTTTCGTCGAACAGCCGCGTGGACAGATCCAGCTGCGACATGTCGTTCAGCACCCGCTGGCGCAGCGCCACGCCCGCCAGGTCGCTGACGTTGTGCCGCAGCGTGTATTCGGCATACGCCCCGCCGTCGCCGTAATGGAACAGGAAGGGGGGCAGGCGGCGCCGGGCGGCTTCGCGGTAATCGGTGGAGGCGGAAATGATCATGATGTCAGTGTGAAAGGGGGCAAACGGGAGGAACGGGCGCGCCGCGCCTCGTCTTCGTCGAGCTTGCGCACGCTGCCGTGCACGAACTCCAGGTGCCGCCAGACGGTCGCCCGGGCGGCTTCGGCATCACCGCGCAGGATGGCTTCCATCAGCGCCTGGTGCTGGGCCGTCAGTTGATCCTGGGTATGCTGGATCAGGTACATGCGCTGGCGGTTTTCGGTGACGGTGGAGCGCAGCAGTTCGAA
>CBFGXR010000433.1:0-2066 GCA_965652675.1 uncultured Castellaniella sp. | reverse complement strand
TCAAGAGCGCACTGGCGCTGCTGGTGCTGGTGCTGTACATGAGCACGCTGTTCGAATATGCCGGCGACACGGTGCGCGGCATTCCCGGCATCCTGCCCTTCCTCGACGACCAATGGAGACTTCCATGAGCGGAGAGAAGACCGAACAGCCCAGCGCCAAGCGGCTGCGCGAATCCCGCGAGAAAGGCGACGTCGCGCACAGCAAGGATTTCACCCAGACCCTGCTGATCCTGGCCCTGTTCGGCTACATGCTGGGCAATGCCTCGAGCCTCATCGAGTCGCTGGGGCGGATCCTGCTGGTGCCGTCGACCCTGACGGGCATGCCCTTCGAAATCGCGCTCAAGACCGCGCTGGAGGCGACCCTGCGCGAAGCCGTGGCGCTGCTGCTGCCCTTCTTCCTGATCGTGCTGGGCATCGGCATGTTCGGCGAATTCCTGCAGGTCGGCATCGTGCTGGCCTTCAAGAAGCTCATCCCCTCGGGGCAGAAACTCAATCCCGCCAGCAATCTCAAGAACATCTTTTCCAAGAAGAACCTGGTCGAATTCCTCAAGTCGGCGATCAAGATCGGCTTTCTTTCGGTCCTGGTCACGCTGGTGGTGCGCGACGCGCTGCCGCAGCTGATGTCGGTGCCGCACAGCGGCCTGGCCGGCCTGCAGACCGGGGTGGGGGGCATGCTGCGCACGCTGCTCGTGAACGTGGCGGTCGCCTACACCATCATCTCGCTGGCCGATTTCGTCTGGCAGCGCATGCAGCACCGCAAGCAGCTGATGATGAGCAAGGAAGAGGTCAAGCAGGAATACAAGGAAATGGAAGGCGACCCCCACATCAAGGGCAAGCGCAAGCACCTGCACCAGGAAATGGTGATGCAGGGGGCCGTCCAGAGCGCGCGCAAGGCCTCGGTGGTGGTGACCAACCCGACGCACCTGGCGATCGCGCTGTATTACGACCAGGACGAGACGCCGCTGCCCGTCGTGCTCGCCAAGGGCGAGGGCACCCTGGCGATGGAAATGATGCGCGCCGCGCGCGAAGCGGGCGTGCCCGTCATGCAGAACATCCCCCTGGCGCGGGCGCTGATGGCCGACGCCCAGCCGGACCAGTACATCCCCAGCGAACTCATCGAACCCGTCGCCGAAGTGCTGCGCCTGGTGCGCAAGCTGGCGGCGGAATCACCGGAGTAGAACGATGAACGTCCCATCCCATCCCCTGATCGCCGATTACGCGGCCCGCCACGGCATCGCCGACGGCGTGCGCGCGGACGGCCGGCTCACGGTCCTGATCGACGACAGGTACCGCGTGCACCTGCAGGGCGCCCGCAACGGCTGGCTGGCGATCAGCGCGCGGCTGTGCTCCCTGCCGCCGGACGGCCTGGGGCGCGAGCGGTTCTTCGCCGAAATCGGCCGGCAGGCCGCCGGCATGCTGAGCCGCCAGTCCTCGGCCTGCGTGGTCGATCCCGACGAGGACGCCCTGTGGCTGCAGCAGATGGTGCGGCCGGATATGGACGCCGTCGGGGTGGACGAGGCCGTGGGCGGCTTCGCCAACGCCCTGTCGTTCTGGACGGTCGTGGCGCGGCGGGCGGCATGAAGAGGATCAGGGACACGATGATGACGAGACATGCGGGAGGCATTTTGTTGAAACGTTGGATTCCAGCCTGCGCGCTGGCCTTGTGCCTGGTGGGCACGACCGCCCGGGCCGCGCCCAACTGGCCTTTGGCCGCCTACAGTTATTACGCCGACAACGAGAGCCTGCAGAGCGTCCTGCGGAAGTTCGCGGGCGGCTTCAGCCTGGCCCTGGACCTGGCGCCCGGCGTGACGGGCACGGTCAACGGCAAGTTCAATGCGGCCACCCCCACCGAGTTCATGGACAAGCTGGGCGGGGTGTACGGGTTCAACTGGTTCGTCTATTCCGGCACCCTGTTCGTCAGCCCCGCCAGCGCCATGACCACGCGTTCGATCAGCGCCATGGGCAGTTCGATCACGGCGCTGCGCGACGCCCTGCTGGAACTGGGCGTGCTCGATCCGCGCTTCGGCTGGGGGGAACTGGCCGATCAGGGGATCGCCCTGGTCTCGG
>CBFGXR010000432.1:0-2067 GCA_965652675.1 uncultured Castellaniella sp. | reverse complement strand
CGGAATAATCCTGCTGCCCCAGCTGGGTGTAGATTTCGCCCGAGACGCGGCCCTTGTAGAAGCGCGTGAAGCCCTTCACCTGATCCCGGCCCGACTGATAGTTGGGAGTGATCATGTAGACGTCCTTGTACTTCTGGTCGGTGGCGAACTGGCCCATGGCCTCGGCCTGCCCGTCGTTCTGCCAGGACGCGAAGAAGAAGCCCGCGTTGCACTGGTTGCCGGCCAGGGGCGCCGGCCCCGCGTTGGATCCGACGAAGGTCATGCCGGCGTCGGCCATGGGCTTGGCGATCGCCATCATGACGTTGGAGAACGTCACCCCGGCCACCAGGTCGACCTTGTCCTTCTCGATGAATTTCTGGACGGCCTGCACGCCCACGTCGGGCTTGAGCTGGTCGTCTTCCTTCAGGAAGACGATGTCCTGTCCGCCCAGCTTGCCGCCGTTCTGTTCCAGCGCCAGATTGAAGCCGTCGACCATGTCCTGGCCCAGCGCCGCGCCGGCGCCCGACAGGGTGGCCAGGAAGCCGATCTTCACCTCGGCCTGCGCCGACCCCGCGGCCAGGCCCATCGACAGGGCCAGGGATGTCACCAGCATGGTTGTGCGGAATGCCATGTTTGTCTCCTGAAGAATCAATAGTTTAGTTATAAAGTGTTGTTGATCTTACACGAAAGTCAACGACGTGCAACCCATTTCCTGCATATGCAGCATGACGTGATCGCCGGGCTCGACCGAGACCGCCTCGGTGATGCCGCCCGAGAGCACCAGCGTGCCGGCCGGGATCGAAGCGCCGCGCGCGCCCAGGTGATTGGCGAGCATGGCCACCGCGTTGGCCGGATGGCCCAGCACCGCCGCCCCCGCGCCCAGCGCGACGACCTGGCCGTTCTTTTCCATCACCACGCCCGTGGCGCGCAGGTCCAGGTCGCGCGGATCGCGCGGGATGCCGCCGACCACGAAGCGCGACGACGAGCAGTTGTCGGCCACCACGCTCTTCAGGTCGAACTTGAAATCGCGGTAGCGGCTGTCGATGACCTCGATGCCGGGCAGCACAAAATCCGTCGCGGCCAGCACCTCGGCGATCGTGCAGCCCGGCCCGGACAGCGGCGCCTTGGTCACGAAGACGATTTCCGGCTCGACCTTGGGATGGATCAGGTCCGCATGCCGGCACCGGCCGCCGTCGGGCACCACGAACGTGTCGGTCAGGAAGCCGAAAATCGGCGTCTCGATGCCCATCTGGCGCATCTTGGCGAACGAGGTCAGGCCGGCCTTCAGGCCCACGATCCGGGCGCCCCGCGACCGCTTGCGCCGCAGGATCGCATCCTGCACGGCATAGGCGTCGTCCCAGTCCATGTCGGGATGGTCCAGGGTGATCTTGAGGGTGTCGCGCGCCTGCAGCTCGCAGTCCTCCAGGCGGGCGGCCAGCGCCTCGAGGGTCGCGGTATCCAGCACACTCATGCCGCGCTCCGCTTGCGCGCCAGGTTCAGCGCGGTGTCCTCGATCATGTCTTCCTGGCCGCCGACCATGCCGCGCCGGCCCATCTCCACCAGGATCTCGCGCGCCGGCACGCCGTAGCGCTTTTCCGCCCGGCGGGCGAACAGCAGGAACGAACCGTACACCCCCGCATAGCCCAGTGTCAGCGCGTCGCGGCTCAGGCGCACCGGTTCGGTCATCATCGGGAAGACGATGTCCTCGGCCACGTCCTGCACCTTGAACAGGTCCACCCCGGTCTCGATGCCCATCAGGTTGCAGACGGCCACCAGCGCCTCCATCGGCGTGTTGCCCGACCCGGCCCCCATGCCCGAACACGCGGCGTCGATGCGGTTCGCGCCCGCGTCGATGGCCGCCATGCTGTTGGCCACGCCCATGGCCAGGTTGTGGTGGCCGTGGAAACCGATCTCGGTCTCCGGCTTCAACGCCTGGCGCAGCGCGCCGATCTTTTCCGCCACCTGGTGCGGCAGCATGTGGCCGGCCGAATCGGTCACGTAGACGCAGTTGGCGCCATAGCCTTCCATCAGCTTCGCCTGCCCGACCAGGCCCTGGGCCGTGTTCATGTGGCTCATCATCAGAAAGCC
>CBFGXR010000431.1:0-2072 GCA_965652675.1 uncultured Castellaniella sp. | reverse complement strand
TTCGCTCCAGCGGCTGCGCCACGACTCCAATTCTACAATCGGAAAGGTGAATCGGTGCTGTGGCCTCAGCCCTGGAAGACGTCTTCCAGTGTTGTGGCGTCCAGAATGTTCAGCGACCATGCTTGCAGTTGCGCGGCTTGTGCCGTTTGAATACGCCGGGTGATGTCTTCGGGCACCGGGCCGAAGCGGCGTTGGATCTGACATAGCAGAAGCTCTGCCCGGCCTTCGATGCGGCCCTTCGCAATCCCATGGCGTTCGGCGATCGTGACGTAGCTCATCGTATGCTCCTGTTCCAGTTGCCGGGCGGCCTGCAGATAGTCGGTTTCTTGCGCCGGCGGCAGATGGATGATCCATTCCACCAGACGCAGCAAGGCCCCGATCTAGTCCCGGGGGTACCCATAACCGTACAGCCGCCGGGTCAGAGCCAGCAAAGGCACCAGCCGGGTGCTCTTGTCCGGGTGCCCTGAAGCCTGCAATTGCGCCATCATCAGCACGGCGAAGGGATTTGAAGGCGCCAGCGCGTCCAGTTCGCTCCAGCGGCTGCGCCACGACTCCAATTCTACAATCGGAAAGGTGAATCGGGTCTGCTGGGTCAGGAAGTCATGCTGGTACGTCATGGCGGCGGGCCGTGTCGTGCCCTGGCGTACAGGCTGATCAAGCAGAATCCCCAGGCTGTGGACCGGCGGTGGCAGCAGCGTTTTGCGCCTGCGCCGTTCCCGATGCTGGAACAGCACGTTGTATTCCAGCATCCGCCAGCTAAAAATCCGCAACGCCTGCGGCCCGGACAGGCGACCCTGGATTTCGACATGCACCAGCAGCAAGGCATTCTCGCCGTCCAATAAGCGCACCCGGGCCAGTTTGTCGGCATGGCGGCGATCCTGGGCCGGCGTGCCGGCCCGCAGGACCGCCTGCAGCTCCTTGTCCAGGAACACGACCGGCCCGGACCAGTCGATCAGCGCATGCAGGTCCGGCGCCAGTAGCGCCAGCATCTGGGGGAAATAAAGCTCCACAACTTCCTTCCACGCGCTGTCGTGGTCGTCCTTGATCGACCTGGGCTGGGCCAACGGCGGTTCTTCATCCCGCCCAGCCTCAATATTGCGCGGCAAAGCCGGGCGTGCCGGGGGGACGACGGGAGATCGCTTGCGGGCGGCCATGGCGGGTTTCCAGAATGACGGGCAGCCCGATTCTGGGCGAGTCCCTGGGGCCTCGCCAGACTGGATAATCCGGACGGATGAAAACGTCCTGCCGGGCTGCGCTACTGGTTTGGGGGCGTTTCATGCGTTTTCCCTGGTCATGAGGTCCGGGCTCATCCCGCCGTCACGAAGACCTGCCATAATCGGGCGCATGGAAAAATTCATCGATACCGCGCGTCCGACCCGGCTGCCGCCGCTGATTCCGTTCTCCAGCTACGAGGACGCCGACGCGGCGGTGGACCGGCTGCTGGAAATCTACCGGCGCAACACCGCCTTCATCCGCGAGGCCTTCCGCGAATACTGCGTCAACGGCCTGGAGACCGGCCAGCGGGTGCGCGCCTGCTATCCGGCGATCCGCATCCGGGTGCATTCCTACCAGGAAATCGACAGCCGCCTGTCCTACGGCCACCTGGTCGAGCCGGGCGTCTACATGACCACGGTGACGCAGCCCGCCCTGTTCCAGGACTACCTGCGCGAACAGGTGCGCCTGCTGCTGCGCAACCACGGCGTGCCGGTGGAGATCGGCGAATCCGACCTGCCCATCCCCCTGCACTTCGCCTTCCCCGAGGGCGAATACGTCGAGGGCGAATATTCCGAAGTCCCCGGCCATACCCTGCGCGACCATTTCGACGTGCCCGACCTGTCGCTTCCCGAGGGGCAGGACGCGCTGATCTCGGCGGTGGCCAGGGCCAATCCCAACACCATCGTGGTGCTGCAGACCGGCGGGCCGGTGGCGATGCCGTGGAAGGACGAGGTCAGGGCGATCGCCGAGGCATGGTACCCCGGCGCGCGCGGCGGCGAGGCGATCGCCGACGTGCTGTTCGGCAAGGTCAATCCCTCCGGACGGCTGCCGATCTCGTTCCCGCAATCGGTCGAGCA
>CBFGXR010000430.1:0-2079 GCA_965652675.1 uncultured Castellaniella sp. | reverse complement strand
CGACGGCGACTTTCGGCGCCAACGTCTACGACGCCGGCCTGCTGCTGCGGCACGCCATCCCCGCCGCCCTGAAATCCGCCCAGCCGGGCACGCCGGAATTCCGCCGCGCCCTGCGCGACGCCCTGGAACAGACGCACGAACTGGTCGCCACCCAGGGGGTCTACAGCATGACGCCCGAGGACCACAGCGGCTTCGACCAGCGCGGCCGCGAGCTCATCACCGTCAAGAACGGCGCCTGGACGCTGCTGAAGTGATCGCCGCGCGGCGAGGGCGCCGGCCACCGGCCGGAGCCCGGCCTCAGGGCGCCACCAACCAGTCGATCAATGCGCGCACGGCTGCCGGCTGGCGCCGATGCGGCGCATAGACCAGGGAAAAGGGCCGCGACCGGCCGCGCAGGCGCGGCAGCAATTCCACCAGGCGACCGCGCTCGATCCGCTCGCGCACGATGAAATCGTAACTCTGGCAGATGCCCATCCCCTGCTCGGCCAGCGACACCACGCCCAGAACGTCGTCGGAAACCTCGATGGCCGCATCGGGCACCCAGTCCACTTCCCGGCCCGCGTCGATGAACAGCCACGGGGCCAGGCGGCCGGTGCTCGGCATCACGAAAGGCAGGCAGCCATGCCGCCGCAGATCCTCCAGCGTCTCTGGCCGGCCGGCGCGCGCCACATAGTCCGGAGAGGCCACCAGCAAGAGCGCCGCGTCCTCGAGCTTGCGCGCGACCAGCCCGCTGTCGGGCAGATGCCCCAGGCGGATGGCCAGATCGAAGCCCTCGGCGACCAGATCGACATTGCGGTTGGTGATATTCAGCTCGACGCGCACTCGCGGGTATTTCGCCGTGAAATGCCGCAACAACGGCGGCAGGCGATGGTGGCCGTATGTCGTCGGCACACTCAGCCGCACCCGGCCCGACAGTTCCCCGTCCCGCCCCTGGATCTGGCGTTCGGCATCGCCGATCAGCAGGAACGCGGCGCGCGCCTGTTCCACGTAGAGCCGCCCGGCATCGGTCAGCCCGATGTGCCGGGTCGTCCGCCGCAGCAGCTGGCTGCCCAGCCGGACCTCCAGGCGGGTGATCGCACGGCTCAAGACCGAGGGGGTCGTCCCCAGCGCGGCGGCACCCGCGGTGAACGAACCCTGCTCGACCACCGCGATCAGGGCTTCCACATCCGCCAGATGATCGAATTTTCGGCCCATCTTATCCTTTCAAGAACAAATGAATTTCTTTTAAGCCAGTTTATCTCCTGAATGGGGCGCAATACAGTGAGGATATGCCAGCCCGGCCTCTTTTCACTTCAAGGACATCGCACACCATGCATGACACCACCAGCGCTCCCATCAAACCCGTCCTGTTCGTTCTGACCAGTCATGGCACCAAGGGCGACACCGGCCAGCCCACCGGTTATTACCTGGGCGAGGTCACGCATCCGCTGGCACAGCTCGACGACGCCGGCATTCCGGTCGAATTCGCCTCGATCCGGGGCGGCGAACCGCCTGTGGACGGGCTGGACCTCGATGACCCGGTCAACGCGCGTTACTGGAACGATCCGCGCTTTCGCGCGGCGGTCGGCCATACCTTGCGGCTCGACGAGGCGGATGCCGCGCGGTATTCGGCCGTCTTCTTCGCCGGCGGACACGGCGCGATGTGGGACTTCCCGGACAGCCCGGCCGTCCAGCGCGTGACGCGAGCGGTATTCGAGGCGGGCGGCGTCATCGGCGCGGTCTGCCACGGCCCCGCCGCCCTGGTGAACGTCGCCCTGAGCGATGGCCGCCCCCTGGTCGCCGGCCGCGACGTCAGCGCCTTCACCGACGCGGAGGAACGCGCGGTGGGGCTGGACGGGACGGTGCCGTTCCTGCTGGCCGACACGCTGCGGCGGCGCGGTGCCCGCCACCATGCGGCGCCGGACTGGACACCCAAGGTGATGGTCGACGGCCGCCTGGTCACCGGACAGAACCCGCAGTCGGCCAGCGGTGTCGGCGCCGCGATGCGCGACCTGCTGCAGAGGTGATCAGGAGGCGTTCTTTTTGCCGCCGGGCCGCCCCAAGGCCCGCCCCCCTCGGGGGATGAGGCCGGACACAGGG
>CBFGXR010000429.1:0-2081 GCA_965652675.1 uncultured Castellaniella sp. | reverse complement strand
TTGAATGTCGGCGACTATACACTGCTGGGCGGATTGCCCTGGGTAATGGACTATCGGATTCAGTCGCGGGCCACCGTGTCTCCGCCCATCAGCTCGACGATGATGTCGATGTCCGGGTCCCGCGCCAGGGCCATGCCGTCGGTGGTGACGGTCACGTCCGGCCCCACCAGCGCGCGCGCCTTGGCCACGTCGCGCACGGCCACGGCGGCGACTTCGATGCGCCGCCCGGCGCGCCGGGCGATTTCCCCGCCGTTCTGGGCCAGGACCGTCCAGACCCCGCCGCCGACGACGCCCAGACCGAGCAAACCTACGCGGATCGGTTTCATTTCAGCAGCCCGTCCTTGCGGAACATGTCCTTGATGCCGCGCACCGCCTGGCGGGTGCGCTGCTCGTTTTCAATCAGGGCGAAGCGCACGTATTCGTCGCCGTATTCGCCGAAGCCGATCCCGGGGGACACGGCGACCTTGGCGTCGGCCAGCAGGCGCTTGGAAAATTCCAGCGAGCCCTGGGCGCGGTAGGGCTCGGGGATGCGCGCCCAGATGTACATCGACGCCTTGGGCACGTCCACCATCCAGCCGGCCTCGTGCAGCCCGCGCGCCAGCACGTCGCGGCGATTGCGGTATTGCTCGACGACCTCGGACACGCAGTCCTGGGGGCCTTCCAGGGCGGCGATGGCGGCCACCTGGATGGGTGTGAAGGTGCCGTAGTCGTGGTAGCTCTTGATGCGCGCCAGCGCATTGACCAGTTCGCGGTTGCCCACCATGAAACCGATGCGCCAGCCGGCCATGTTGTAGCTCTTGCTCATGGTGAAGAATTCCACCGCCACGTCGCGCGCGCCGGGCACCTGCATGATCGACGGCGCCACGTAGCCGTCGAAGGTGATGTCGGCGTAGGCCAGGTCGTGCACCACCAGGATGTTGTGTTCCTTGGCCAGCGCCACGATGCGCTCGAAGAAGGACAGTTCCACGCACTGGGCTGTGGGATTGCTGGGAAAGCCCAGGATCATCATCTTGGGCTTGGGAATGGTCTCGCGCACCGCGCGCTCGATTTCCTCGAAGAAGTCCAGGCCGGGCGTCATCGGCACCGAACGGATGTTCGCGCCGGCGATCACCGCGCCGTAGATGTGGATCGGGTAGCTGGGATTGGGCACCAGCACCGTGTCGCCCCGGTCCAGCGTGGCCAGCATCAGATGGGCCAGGCCTTCCTTGGAGCCGATCGAGACGATGGCTTCCGAGTCCGGATCAATGTCCACCCCGTAGCGGCGCTCGTACCAGGTCGAGATCGCCCGGCGCAGGCGCGGGATGCCCTTGGACACCGAATACCCATGGGTGTCCGGGCGGCGGGCGACTTCCACCAGCTTGTCGACGATGTGCTGCGGCGTGGGGCCGTCCGGATTGCCCATGGACATGTCGATGATGTCCTCGCCGCGCCGGCGTGCGGCCATCTTGAGTTCCCCGGTGATGTTGAACACGTAGGGGGGCAGGCGCTCGATGCGCGGAAAGCTCGTCATGATGGTCCTCGGCAGGGTGGCTGGAGTCGTGCGGATGGATGCGGTGCAGCAAACTCGATAATCTATCGCATGCGTCCGCGACTCGCAAATCCCCGCCCGCGAACCCCGGTCCGGGGCTCGGAGCGCCCCGGCGCGATTGCGCTATCATCACGGGAACACCGGAGCTTGCCCGTGCTATTGCAAAAAGACCTGAATCCCGCGCTCAACACCGTCACCGCCTACGGCGACGGCTTCCTGGAAATCAATCGGGTCCGCTACGACAGCGCCATCTGCTTCGCCCCCGAAGGCCCGGTCCGCGGCCTCGCGCTGCGTGCCGCCGCCGACATCGACGCCGCCTTTCTCCAGGACCTGGTCGGCCTGAAACCGGCCGCCCGCGACCCCCTGGCCTTCCTCGACGACGAGGCCCCCGCCCTCGAACGGCCCGCCGACGCGCCGGAAGTCCTGCTGATCGGCACCGGCCCGCGCCAGACCTTCCTGCGCCCCGACGTGCTGCGCCCGCTGCTGGCGCTGGGGATCGGCGTCGAAACCATGACCACCCAGGCCGCCGCCCGGACCTACAACATTCTCATGT
>CBFGXR010000428.1:0-2082 GCA_965652675.1 uncultured Castellaniella sp. | reverse complement strand
CCTCGGCCAATCAGCGCGCCGGCCGCTGCGGCCGCCTGGGGCCGGGCGTGTGCGTGCGCCTGTACGCCGAAGAAGACTTCAAGCAGCGCCCGGCCTTCACGGACCCGGAAATCCTGCGCTCGTCCCTGGCTTCCGTCATCCTGCGGATGAAGTCGCTGCGGCTGGACGACATCGAGGCCTTTCCCTTCGTCGAGCCGCCCACGGGCCGGGCCGTCGCGGACGGCTACCAGTTGCTGCAGGAACTGGGCGCGCTCGACGAGCGCAACCGCCTGACCGCCGTGGGCCGCGCCCTGGCGAAGCTGCCCGTCGATCCGCGCATCGCGCGCATGGTCTTCGCCGCGCACGAACAGCAGTGCCTGGCGGAAATCCTCGTCATCGCGGCGGCGCTGTCCGTCCAGGACCCGCGCGACCGTCCCATGCAGGCGCGCGAGGCCGCCGACAACGCCCATGCCCAGTTCAACGACAAGCAGTCGGAATTCCTCGCCTGGCTGAAGCTCTGGCAGTGGTACGGCGAACAGGTCGCGCACAAGGCTTCCCAGCGCAAGCTGGTGGACCAGATCCGCGCGAAATTCCTGTCGCCCATCCGGTTGCGCGAATGGCACGACACGCACACGCAGCTGCTGACCCTGGCGCGCGAACAGGGCTGGCGGCTGAACCAGACCCCGGCCACGCGCGAGCAGATCCACATGGCCCTGCTGGCCGGCCTGCTGGGCAACATCGGCATGAAGTCCGAGGACGGCGGCCTGTACCAGGGCGCGCACGACATCCGCTTCGCCATCCACCCGGGTTCGCCCCTGCAGAAGAAGGCCGGCCGCTGGGTGCTGGCGGCCGAACTGGTGGAAACCACCCGCCCGTACGCCCGCTGCGTGGCGCAGATCGAGCCGGCCTGGGTCGAGCGGGCCGGGGCGCACCTGCTCAAGCGCGCCTGGTCCGATCCGCGCTGGGAAAAAAGGCCGGCCAGGTGGTCGCCAACGAGCGCGGCACCGTGCACGGCCTGCCGGTGTACACCGGACGCCGCGTGCACTATGGCCGCGTCGACCCCAAGGCCGCGCGGGAAATCTTCATTCGCGATGCCCTGGTGCCGGGCGACATCGACAGCAAGCTGCCCTTCATCGCTCACAACCGGCGGCTGATCGCGTCCATCGAGCGGCTGGAACACCAGAGCCGCCGTCCGGACATCCTGGTGGACGACGCGCTGATCCACGCCTTCTACGACGGCCAGATCCCCGCCGACGTGAGCCAGACGGCCGCGCTCGAGGCCTGGTACAAGGGCCTGGACGCCGAGGCGGCCGCGCGGCTGAACCTGAGCCGCGACGAACTCATGCGCCACGATGCCGCGGGCGTCACGACGGAGGTCTTCCCGCGCCGCCTGGCCTGGGCCGGGACCGAACTGGCGGTGGACTACCATTTCGAGCCCGGCTCGCCGCGCGATGGCATGACGCTGACCGTGCCGCTGTTCGCGCTCAACCAGATCGACGCCGCGCGCTGCGAATGGCTGGTGCCCGGCATGCTCAAGGAAAAAGCCCTCCTGCTGCTGAAATCCCTGCCGCAAAAACTGCGCCGCCACTGCGTGCCGCTGCCCGATTACGCGGCCGGCTTCCACGATCGCTGGTTCGAGCGCGCCGCCGACCCGGGCATGGGGCTGCTGGACGCGCTGGCGCAGGACGTCTGGGAACAATGCCGGGTGCGCGTCCAGGCCACCGATTTCAAGCTGGAGACCCTGCCGCCGCATCTGTTCATGAACTTCAAGGTGGTGGACGAACACGGCCGCATGCTGTCCGGCGGCCGCAGCCTGGACCAGCTGCGCGCCGAACACGGCCGCCAGGCCCAGGCCTCTTTCCAGCAACTGGCCTCCCGCGATCAGCAGGCCGCCAAGGTCCTGGACCACGAGGGCCTGACGGCCTGGACCTTCGGCGAACTGCCGGAACTGCTGGAGATCCAGCGCGGCGGCCAGTCTCTGATCGGTTATCCGGCGCTGCGCGACCGGGGCGAATCCTGCGATCAAGCTGGAGACCCTGCCGCCGCACCTGTTCATGAACTTCAAGGTGGTGGACGAACACGGCCGCATGCTGTCCGGCGGCC
>CBFGXR010000427.1:0-2095 GCA_965652675.1 uncultured Castellaniella sp. | reverse complement strand
GGACCCCTCGGGCGGGGCCGGCGTCCTGGCCGACGTCAAGACCATGAGCGCCCTGGGCGCCTACGGCATGGCCGTGATCGCCGCGCTGACCGCGCAGAACACCCGGGCGGTCACCGGCATTTCCCCGGTGCCGCCGGAATTCGTCGCCGCCCAGATCGACACGCTGTTCGCCGACGTGCGCGTGGACGCCGTGAAGATCGGCATGCTGGGCCAGGCCGGCGTCACCCGCGTCGTGGCCGACCGTCTGGAACACTGGAAGCCGGCGCATCTGGTGCTGGACCCCGTCATGGTCGCCAAGAGCGGCGACCACCTGCTGGAACGCCAGGCGGTGGACGCCCTGCGCGAGGGCCTGATCCCGCTGTCCACCGTCATCACTCCCAACCTGCCGGAGGCCGGCGTGCTGCTGGGCCAGAGCCCGGCCGACAACCTGAAGGACATGCGCCGCGTCGCCGAACGCCTGCGCCGGCTGCTGGCCGACGACGGCGAGCGCTGGGTCTTCCTGAAGGGCGGCCATCTGCCGGGCGACGACACCATCGACCTGCTGCATGACGGCGACCGGCTGATCGAACTGCCGGGCCGGCGCATCGATACGCCCAACACGCACGGCACCGGCTGCACGCTGTCGGCGGCGATGGCCGCCCTGCTGCCGCGCGCGCCGGGCGTGCCCGAGGCCGCCCGCCACGCCAAGGCCTGGCTGGAACACGCCATCGCCGCCGCCGGCCAGCTTCAGGTCGGCGCCGGCCACGGGCCGGTACATCACTTCCACGCCCTGTGGCCCAAGCCGCGGGACTGACCCGGCTCAAAGCCATCGGCCGGGCCGCTGGCCTATAATCGGACTCGAATCAACCTCAGGTATCTTCGCGACATGAACGTCAACGACATCACCGACGCCGATCGTGCCCGCTTCAACATGGTCGAACAGCAGATCCGCCCCTGGAACGTCCAGGACGAACGGGTGCTGCAGGCCGTCTTCGACATGCCCCGCGAACGTTTCGTGCCGCCGCAGTTGCGCGCCCTGGCCTTCGCGGACACGGAACTGCCGCTGGTGATCGACGGGGTCGATACCCGCGAAACCATGCTGTCGCCCAAGGTCGAGGCCAAGCTGGCCGAGGAACTGCGGCTCCAGCCCTCGGACTGCGTGCTGGAAATCGGCACGGGCTCCGGCTACCAGGCCGCCCTGCTGTCGCGGCTGTGCCAGCAGGTCACCAGCATCGAACTCGAAAGCCGCCTGTCGGCCTTCGCCCAGGCGAATCTCGCGCGCGCCCAGGTCGCCAACGTGGCCGTGGAAACGGGCGACGCGCACGCTGGCTGGGGCACGGCCGAATACGATGCCATCCTGATCACCGGTTCGGTGCCCGTGGTGCCCGACGCGCTGAAATACCAGCTGGCCGTGGGCGGCCGGATGGTGGCCATCGTCGG
The DNA here is from genome assembly GCA_965652675.1 of uncultured Castellaniella sp. Lineage (GTDB taxonomy): Bacteria > Pseudomonadota > Gammaproteobacteria > Burkholderiales > Burkholderiaceae_B > Castellaniella. The sequence goes on along the minus strand of CBFGXR010000427.1, from coordinate 676 downwards.
CCACAGCCCGATCATGACGGTGTGCCGCATCACGCGCACCAGCGCCGCGAACTTCGACACCGCGTACTTGTTCGACACCTACGTGAAGCCCTTGCGCGGCACGGCGCGGTCGCGGTTCAAGTTCTGATCTTGCGCAGCAGCGCCGTGGTCGAGCGCTGATGCTCGAACGGGATCGCCACGGCGCGACCACCCCAGCCGCGCACCACGGCGGTTTCCGGCAGCGCATCCATGTCGTAGTCGCCGCCCTTGACGATCACGTCGGGCCGCAGCGCCTGGATCAGTTCCAGCGGCGTGTCCTCGGAAAACAGCACCACCCCGTCCACACAGGCCAGCGCGGCCAGCAGGGCGGCCCGGTCGGCCTGGCCGTTCAGCGGCCGGTCGTCGCCCTTGCCCAGGCGGCGCACGGAATCGTCCGTGTTCACCCCCACGATCAGCGACGCCCCCAGCCGGGCGGCCTGGTCCAGGTAGGTGACGTGGCCGCGATGCAGGATGTCGAACACGCCGTTGGTGAAGACCAGCGGGCGCGGCAGGCGCTGCACCGCCGGGATCAGGCGCTCCGGCGGGCAGATCTTGGCTTCGAAGTCGGGCGGATCCATGGGCAGGCGATCATACCCGGCCGGCGCCCCGACCCCAAGCGTCAGGGCGCTTCTGCTCCTCGTAGAACCACACCCGGATG
>CBFGXR010000426.1:0-2097 GCA_965652675.1 uncultured Castellaniella sp. | reverse complement strand
CGGACGGCGGTTTTTCGGAGGAACGCTTCGCGGACATGGCCCGTCGGGACAACATCCGCATGATCGAGCTCAAGCTGTCCCAGGGCGCCAAGCCCGGCCACGGCGGCATCCTGCCGGCGCCCAAGGTCACCCCGGAAATCGCCGCCGCGCGCGGCGTGCCCGTTGGCCAGGACTGCGTGTCCCCGTCCAGCCACAGCGCCTTCGGCACCCCCATCGAGATGATGCATTTCATCGCCCGCCTGCGCGAGCTGTCCGGCGGCAAGCCGGTCGGCTTCAAGCTGTGCATCGGCCACCCCTGGGAATGGTTCGCCATCGCCAAGGCCATGCTCGCCACCGGCATCACGCCCGACTTCATCGTCGTGGACGGCGCCGAGGGCGGCACCGGCGCCGCGCCCATCGAATTCGTCGACCACGTCGGCACGCCGCTGCGCGAAGGCCTGCGCCTGGTCCACAACACCCTGGTGGGCATCGGCCTGCGCGAACGCGTCCGGCTGGGGGCCTCGGGCAAGGTCATCAGCGCCTTCGACATGGCGCGCCTGATGGCCCTGGGCGCGGACTGGTGCAACAGCGCGCGGGCCTACATGTTCGCCATCGGCTGCATCCAGGCTCAGACCTGCCACACTGGCCGCTGCCCCACCGGCGTCACCACCCAGGACCCCAAGCGCCAGCAGGCCCTGGTGGTGGCCGACAAATCCGTGCGCGTGGCCAACTACCACGCCAACACGCTCAAGGCCCTGGGCGAACTGCTGGGCGCGGCCGGCCTGAGCCACCCCAACCAGCTGCGTCCGCATCACATCGCGCGGCGCATCGCCAACGGCGAAGTCCGCGTCCTGTCCGCCCTGTTTCCCGATCTGGAAAAGGGTGAACTGCTGGAAGGCCGGTTCCGCAACACGATCTTCCGCACCGCCTGGCCCATGGCGCAGGCCGAATCCTTCGAGCCCCTGTACAGCCTGAGCGCGGCGCTGTCCGGGCATACCGATACCGCCGTCGCGCCGGACCAGGATCCCGCCGCGCAGCCGGGGGTGGATCCGGCATGAGGCGGACCCTGAATCGGTCCGTCACATCTCCTAGGGAATTCACCTATGGCCGGAATTCCGGTCTGATCTATACTGGAATCGCTACCAGATGGTAGTCCATCACGCCTCAGGGCGTTGACTTTGCACCGCTCCCATGCGGTGCCGCTGCCCACAGCGGCAGCAGGGCCCCGCCAAAAGGCGGGGCCTTCGCATTTCAGGCGCCCGCCGACACCACCCGGTTGCGGCCGCCCTGCTTGGCCCGGTACAGGGCCTGGTCGGCGGTCTTCAGCGTCGACTCGACGTCGCCGCCGTCCCAGACGGCCACCCCCGCCGACAGGGTCACGATCTCGTCCCCCAGCACCCGGGCCCCTTCCGTGGCGGCCCGCAGGCGCTCGGCGATCCCCGCGGCCTCGGCCGCATCGGTTTCCGGCAATACCATCAGAAATTCCTCGCCCCCCAGGCGGAACAGGCCATCGTCCTGGCGCGCCTGCGAACGCATCAGGCCAGCCAGTCCGACCAGCACCCGGTCGCCCGCGTCGTGTCCATGCAGATCATTGATCCGCTTGAAGAAATCGATGTCCAGCGCCACCATGGCGAACGGCCTCTCGATCGCTTCCAGGGTCTTCATGGCGGCTTCCAGGCCGCGCCGGTTCCCCAGCCCCGTCAGCGGATCCGTCTGCGCGGCGCTGTGGAGTTCGCCCATCCGGGAACGGACCTGCCCCTGCCCCGCCAGCAAGGCCCCGCGCAGACGCTGCGCTTCCAGATACCAGCATTTCACAGCGGCGATCCGCTGCGCCATGCCGTCCTCGTAGCCGTCCTGGACGACGCGCGACAATTCGCCCAGGGGCCGAGAGATCCAGCGCGACAGCAGCCACAGCAGGACGAGCAGCGCCAGGGCCGGCCACACCGACAGCCGCAACACCCGCAGCATCAGATCGTTCAATCCCCGCAAGGCGAGATCCGTGGGACGCTGCACCACCACGCCCCAGTCGGCCGCCGCCACGTGGGCGTACCCGGCCAGCATGTCCACGCCCTGGCTATTGACCACGCGCATCTGGCCGGACCGCCCCTTGAGGACGGA
>CBFGXR010000425.1:0-2097 GCA_965652675.1 uncultured Castellaniella sp. | reverse complement strand
GAACTGGACATGACGCGCTGATTCCCGTGATGCGCCCGCACGGCCGCCAGCCGGCCCGCGTGGCGTGTTCATCCCATTGTACGTGACCATCGGACGCTAAATGTCGGACTCCCGTCAAATCCTGAAACCCGCCTCGTGGCATGAGGACGCGCGCGGCGTGCCGCGCAGTCCGGAATACGGGGATTTCTATCACGGCGAGGCCGGGGCGCTGCCCCAGGCGCGCCACGTCTTCCTGGGCGGCAACGGCCTGCCCGGCCGCTGGCGCGGGCGGGCGGCGTTCACGATCGCCGAGACCGGCTTCGGCCTGGGGCACAATTTTCTGGCGGCCTGGCGGGCCTGGCTGGACGATCCCGCGCGCAGCCACCGGCTGCACTACCTGGCGTTCGAGGCGCATCCCTTCGCGGTGGAGGACCTGCTGCGGGCCTGGAACCGGCTGCCGGACGACCATCTGGGCCTGGCCCGGGAACTCGCCGGGCGCTGGCCCGGCCTGCTGCCGGGCGTCCACCGGCTGGAACTGCAGGAGAGCCGGGTCACCCTGACCCTGCTGTTCGGCGACATCCGCCGCCTGGCGCGCCAGGCGGAAGCCCGCGTCGACGCCTTCTTCCTGGACGGTTTCGCGCCCCGGGTCAATCCCGACATGTGGTCGCCCGCCGTCTTCGGCCAGTTGCGGCGCCTGGCGGTGCTCGACACCACGGCCTCCACCTGGTGCTCGGCCGGGCAGGTGCGGCGCGACCTGCGCAACGCCGACTTCCTGGTGGACCGGGTCCCGGGCATCGCCGGCAAGCGCGACGTCACGGTGGCGGTGCTGCGGCCCGGCCTGGGCGTCGCGCCGCCCGATCCGGACCGCCGCCGGGTGGCGGTGGTGGGCGGCGGCCTGGCGGGCGCCGGCGTGGCGCAGGCCCTGGCCGGTCGCGGCCATGAGGTCGAAGTCTGGGATACGCTGTGCGCCCTGGACGTCGATCCGGCCCTGCGCCGCCGGGGGGCCTCCGCCCTGGTGCCCGCGCTCAGCCCGGACGATGACACGCGCTCGCGCCTGAGCCGTGCCGGCCTGGCCCGGGCGCGGGCTCGCTGGCTGGAGTTGGACGGGACGGCGCGGCCGCGGGCCTGCGGCGCGCTGGTCTGCGCGCAGTCGGCGGCGCAGGCCGAGGATCAGCGCCGGGCCCTGGCGCGGCTGGGCTTCCCGGAAGACTGGGTGCGCTGGCTCGATCCCGCCGGGGCGGGTCTCCGGGCCGGCGTCGGGGTGCCCTGGGGCGGCCTCTGGTTTCCGGACGCCCTGAGGGTGTGCCCGGGCGAGTTGATCGCCGCCTTGCTGAGCCTGCCGGGGGTGACGCGCCGGGCCGCCGCCGTCGGGGCGCTGGCCCCGGCGGACGGTGGCGGCTGGTCGCTGCGGGACGCCTCCGGGCGGGAGCTGGGGCGGGCGGACGGGGTCGTGCTGGCCAACGCCCTGCATGCGCGGACCCTGCTGGCCGATGTGGTTTCGATCGAACGCCTGCCGGTGCTGTCGGGGCTGACGCCGCTGGCGGGGCAGGTCAGTCTGTATCCGGCGGGGGCGTCCGATCTGCCGCGCTGCGTCCTGTCGGGACATGGCTATTGCCTGCCGCCTCAGAATGGCTGGGGCGTGGTCGGCAGCACCTACCGGCCCGGCGCGGTCGAGACCGTGGCGGACGAGGCCGGTCACCAGGAGATTCTGGCGCACGTGCAAGGCTGGGTCGAGGCGCGGGACATCCCCTGGCTGGGGCGGGGCGAGGCCGCCGGCTGGGCCGGCTGGCGGGCCGCGACGCGCGACCACCTGCCCCTGATCGGCGCGGTGCCGGACCGGCCGGGCCTGTGGCTGGCGTGCGCCTATGGGTCGCGCGGCCTGAGCTGGTCCGCCCTGGCGGGCGACCTGATCGGCGCCTGGATGGATGGCGAGCCCGTGCCCGCCGAGCGCGAACTGCAGCACCGCATCCGGCTGCGTTAGATGTCAGGTATGGGTGTGTGCATTTAAGGTGCGGTTGCGCGGACAAGCGCGGGTATTGCCGTGTTCCGGCAGTGAAGTATTTAAGCTGAAGATATACTGATTTCCGTGAAAACAATGACATGAGCGCACATCATGGC
>CBFGXR010000424.1:0-2101 GCA_965652675.1 uncultured Castellaniella sp. | reverse complement strand
CGCGGCCCGCGGCCCAGGCCGGGGACCGGCATGTAGGGGGGCACATACCCGACGGCGCCCGCGACCAGGGCGCGCTGGCCCTCTGGGTCACCGGGGTGGGCGCTGGCGACGACGACCTGCAGGCCGGCGGGCACGTCGGGGATGTCGCCCCCGGCCTTGGGCAGCAGGCGGGCGTCCATGACGACCAGCATGCCGCGCCGGCCCCAGGGCACCAGGTCGGTCAGGCGGTGGCCGCGCGCGGGCGCCCAGTCCAGCCCGTCCAGCCCGGCCCAATGCCGGTACAGGGCATCGTCGGCGGTCAACAACAGAACCGGTATGGTCATGGCGAGTCCTTTCAACGTTCGCGGAAGGCGTTGGAATGCGCGCGCAGCACGGGTTTCAGCAGATACTGCATCAGCGTGCGCTTGCCCGTCAGGATGTGGACTTCGGCCATCATCCCGGGGATGATGGGCCGCTCGTCGCTGCCGACGTAAGCGGTTTCCGTGCGGACCTTCACGATGTAATAGGAATTTCCCTTTTCGTCGGTGATGGAGTCGGCGCCGATTTCCTCGACGTGGCCCTCCAGGCCGCCGTAGATGGAAAAATCGTAGGCCGTGAACTTGACCTCGGCCTTCTGGCCCGGGTACAGGAAACCGATGTCGCGCGGGTTGACCTTGACCTCCAGCAGCAGGGAGTCGTCGGACGGCACGATTTCCATGATGTCCTTGCCGGGCGAGACCACGCCGCCCACGGTGTTGGCGGTCAGGGTCTTGACGGTGCCGTTGACCGGCGAGCGGATGTTGGACAGGGTCACGCGGTCGGCCAGGGCGACCTGGCTTTCCAGCAGGGCGGACAGCTTGGCGCGGGCGTCGGACAGGTCGGTGCGCGCCTGGTTGCGGAAGGTGACCTCGGTTTCCCGGAGCTTGGCCTCGGCTTCCTGGATGGCGGCCTGGATCTTGTCGATCTGGGCGGCGGCGGATTTCTGTTCGCCGCAGAAGCGCGCCACGTCGCGCTGCAGGCGCAGCAGGTCCACCTGGGACACCGCGCCGCTGGCGAGCAGCGGCTTGGTCATGCCGTATTCGCGTGAAGCCAGGGCGCAACTGGTGGCGGCCTGGTCGCGGTTGGCGATGGTGGAGCGCAATTCCTGCTGACGCTGGTTGAGCTGTTCCCGGGCGACTTCCAGGTTGGCCTGCAGTTCGCGCGTGCGGGCCTGCCAGACGCGCCGTTCCTGTTCGGCCAGGGCCGGGGCCTGTTCCTGGACGTCCTCGGGCGCCTGATAGGGCGTGTCGTTGGCGATGGCTTCCAGGCGGGCGACCTTGGCCTTCAGGGCCAGCGCCTCGGCGCGGTTTTCACCCAGGGACGAGGAATAGCGCGTGGGATCGATACGCAGCAGGACCTGTTCCTTGACGACCTTGTCGCCGGGCCGCACCAGGATCTGCTGGACGACGCCGCCGTCCAGGCTCTGGATGACCTGGACCTGGCGCGAGGGCACGACCTTGCCCTCGCCGCGCACGACCTCGTCGATGTTGGCGGTGGAGGCCCAGGCGATCAGCACGCCCATCGTCAGCAGCGACACCCAGATCAGCAGGCGCGATCCGCGCGTGCGCTGCTGGCTGAGCGCCCAGGTGGCGTCGCCGATCATGTCGCCGCGCCCGCCCTCGTGCTTGGGCGCGAAGGCACGGTGCCGGCCGGCGAGGAAATCTGGCAGCAGTCCCATCATGCGCTCCTGCGGGCGCCGCCGATGCGGCCCTGGCGCAGGGCCTCGACGACCTGGGCCTTGGGCCCGTCGGCCACGATGCGGCCGTGGTCGATGACCATCAGGCGGTCGACCAGGTCCAGCAGGGACGTGCGGTGCGTGACCAGGATCAGCGTCTTGCCCTCGCTGGCGGCCCGCAGGCGGGCCTTGAGCTGGGATTCGCTCTGGTGGTCCATGTTGCTGCTGGGTTCGTCCAGCAGCAGGATCTGGGGATCGTTGACCAGGGCGCGGGCGATGGCGATGGACTGGCGCTGGCCGCCGGACAGGGAATCGCCGCGTTCGCCGACGATCATGTCATAGCCTTCCGGGTGGCCGGCGGATCATCCGCTAGCCGGACGGCGCACGGTGCCGTGGACCACGCTGGCG
>CBFGXR010000423.1:0-2101 GCA_965652675.1 uncultured Castellaniella sp. | reverse complement strand
CAGCCATGAATCCCGACGAGGCCGCGGCGCGCTCGCCCGGCGCGCGCTGGCGGGCGCAACTGGCCGTCTGCGAACAACGGGTCTCCGCCCGCCAGCCGACCAGCCGGCAGGGGCGCGTCACCCGGGCCACCGGGCTGGTGCTCGAAGCCACCGGCTTGCAGCTGCCGGTCGGCGCCGCCTGCAAGGTCCAGGTCTCGCCCGACCAGGACCGCTGGGCCGACGCCGAAGTGGTGGGCTTTCACGCCGACACCCTTTACCTGATGCCGCAGAGCGACATCACCGGGCTGCCCCCGGGCGCCCGTATCGTACCCGCCGAGACCCTGTGGCTGGATCCGGTCCCTCTGCCTGACGCGCTCGCGGCGCAGGCCGAAGCCGAAACCGCCATCGTCACGGATCAGGTGCGCCACCTGCCGGTCGGCAACGCCCTGCTGGGCCGCGTCCTGGACGGCGCCGGCCGCCCGCTGGACGGCAAGCCCCTGCCCCCCGATCTGGACATGGCGCCCCTGACGGCCCTGCAGATCAACCCGCTCACCCGCGCCCCCGTGGACACCGTGCTGGACGTGGGCGTGCGCGCCATCAACGGCCTGCTGACCGTGGGCCGGGGCCAGCGCATGGGCCTGTTCGCGGGCTCCGGGGTGGGCAAGAGCGTGCTACTGGGCATGATGGCCCGCTACACCCGGGCCGACGTGATCGTGGTCGGCCTGATCGGCGAACGTGGCCGCGAAGTCAAGGAATTCATCGAGCTGAACCTGGGCGCCGACGGCCTGGCCCGATCCGTGGTGGTGGCCGCCCCGGCCGACGTCTCGCCCCTGCTGCGCCTGCAGGGCGCGGTCTACGCCACCCGCCTGGCGGAGTTCTTCCGCGATCAGGGCAAGCACGTGCTGCTGATCATGGACTCCCTCACGCGCTATGCCATGGCCCAGCGCGAGATCGCCCTGGCGATCGGCGAGCCGCCGGCCACCAAAGGCTACCCTCCTTCCGTGTTCGCCAAGCTGCCGACCCTGGTGGAGCGCGCGGGCAACGGCGCGCCCCAGGGCGACCGGCCGGCCGGATCCATCACCGCGTTCTACACCGTGCTGACGGAAGGCGACGACCAGCAGGACCCGATCGCCGATTCGGCGCGCGCCATCCTGGACGGCCACATCGTGCTGTCGCGCAGCCTGGCCGAATCCGGCCATTACCCGGCCATCGACATCGAGGCCTCGATCTCGCGGGTCATGTCGGCCATCGTGCCCGCCAGCCAGTTCCGGCACGTGCATCTGTTCAAGCGCATGATGTCCCGGTACCAGCGCAACCACGACCTGATCGCCGTCGGCGCCTATACTGCGGGAAACGACCCGGAAATCGACCAGGCCATCGAACGCCATCCCTGGCTGGAAGGCTATCTGCAGCAGGGTATCGACGTGCGCGTGGACTATGCCGCCGCGGTGGCCGCGCTGGCCGGCGTGCTGGGTCAGGAGACCGCCCATGAGTCCTGAAACGCCGCTGGACGTCCTGATCAACCTGACCCAGGACAAGCTCGACGAGGCCGGGCGCAACCTGTCCGAACTCAGCACCCGGCGCCGCGAGGCGCAGGGCCAGTTGAACACCCTGGACGGCTACCGCGCCGACTATACCCGGCGCCTGCAGGACACCACGGAACAAGGCTTATCGGCCTCGAATTACCATAACTTTAGGCAGTTTATCGCCACATTGGACGAGGCCATTTCCCAGCAAAATACGATCATCGCACAGATCGACGTGCGCCTCGAGGCCGGACGCAAGCAGTGGCACGATGAAAAACGCCGCCTGAACTCCTACGAAACCCTCAAGGCGCGCCAGATCCGCCAATTTCAATATCGCGAACAGCGCCGCGAACAGCGCGCCAGCGACGAGATCTCGGCCGGCCTGTACCGGCGCACACGACAGCCGCACTGAATCCGCACACGCCATGAACATGCCCGTCCTTCCTGTCGCCAGTTCCAACCCGCCGCCCACGGATGCCCCGGCGCGCGGCGCGGACGCCGCCGCCACGACGGACGCCCCCGCCTTTTCGAACGTGCTGTCGCAGCAGCGTGACGGCGTCGCCGCCCGCCCGGCCGAATCCCGCCGGACCGAAAAC
>CBFGXR010000422.1:0-2109 GCA_965652675.1 uncultured Castellaniella sp. | reverse complement strand
ATGGATGATGCGCCGTAGCATCCGCACGATCGAGTCTTCTTGACGCGCGGGCGGGATGCATGGAGCGGGCGCATCCTGTCGGGTGCGCGGCGCTCACTGCCGCGCGGCGTCCCGCAGCCACCGCAGATAGGCCGAGCGGGTCGTCTCGGACACCGCGTCCAGCGCCTGCTGGTGCCTCACCTGATGCCGCAGCGCCAGACGCGCATCGGCCACGGACCGCGACTTGCAATACCAATGGCAGCTGTGCTGCAGCAGATAGAGCTCCGCCGAGAGGTGATAGGCGCGATCCTTGGGCGCCCAGCGGCTTTCGTTGTCCACGACGTGGCGCAGTCCGTCCGCGTGGATCCGCAGCAGCGCGCGGAAGTCCCGCGTCGGCACGGGCAGGAAACGCTCGGCATAGGGCACGCAGAACGGCAGCAGGCTCATGCGGGTGGCCTGCTCGCTTTCCTGCCGCATGGCGTCGGCCAGCGATTGCGCCTGGGCCGCCACGGTGCGTTCGGCCTGGGCGAAGGTCTCCAGCACCTGGAGTCGACGCGTTTCGGTCTCTTCGTGGATGGCGCGGGTGTAGCCCTGCGTCAGGGTCTCCATGCCGCGCTCGAGCTGCAGGCCGGCCAGATGGCGCCCGAGCAGGGCGATGCGCGCGCGCTGATAGCGCATGCGCAGCACCAGCCATGCCGCGACGGCGATCAATAGGAAGGGGGCGAGGTCCATACCGGGCATTCTAAGTGAGGAATGCCCGTCCATGCCCGCGGTGTGCCCCCAGGGGCGCGGCGTTCAATCCGGCAGGGCGTAGGCCACCAGGTAATCCCCCATCCGGGTGCCGAACGAGCCGTGGCCGCCGGCCATGATGACCACGTACTGCTTGCCGTCGACCGCATAGGTCATCGGCGTGGCCTGGCCACCGGCGGGCAGGCGCGCTTCCCACAGCAGGCGGCCGTCGCTCACGTCGAACGCGCGCAGGTAGTCGTCCTGAGTGGCGGCCACGAACATCACGTTGCCGGCGGTCGAGATGGGGCCGCCCAGGCCCGGCACGCCGATCTTCAGCGGCGGCAGCTGGAACAGTTGCGGCAGACTGTCGCGGATGGTGCCGATGCGTTTTTTCCACACCACCTGGTTGCTTTGCAGGTCAACTCCGGCCACATAGCCCCAGGCCGGCGCCTTGCACGGCAGGCCCAGCGGCGACAGGAAGGGATTGATCTCCACGCCGTACGGCGTACCGTACATCGGCTGCACGCCGTTTTCCGTGCCGGCGCCTTTCACGCCGATGGCGCGGTCCGGATCTTCGGGGATGAGCCGGGAGACGAACGGCAGGCCGATCGGGTTCGCCAGCGCCACCTGGCGATCCTGGTTCACCGACATGCCGCCCCATTCGAACACGCCCAGGTTGCCCGGGAACACCAGCGTGCCGTTCTCGGACGGCGGCGTGTAGATGCCGTCGTAGTTGAGGCGCTTGAACATCACGCGGCACATCAGCTGATCCAGCATCGTGGCGCCCCACATGTCCTTGTCGGTGAGCTTGTTCCGGGGCGCCAGATCCAGCGCCGAGAACGGCTGGGTCGGCGCGTAATGTTCGTCCCGGGTTTGCGGACCGCGCGCCACGGCCTGCGGCACGGCTTTCTCCGTCACCGGCACGATGGGCTGGCCGTCGCGGCGGTCCAGCACGAACACATTGCCGGTCTTGGTGAGCACGTAGATGGCCGGCACGCTCCGGCCGTCGGCCGTCGTCACGTCCATCAGCGAGGGCTGCGCCGGCACGTCCATGTCCCACAGATCGTGGTGCGTGGTCTGGAAGTGCCAGATCAGGCGGCCGGTGGAGGCGTCCAGCGCCAGGATGGAATTGGCGTAGCGCTCTTTCAGGTGATCGCGATCGCCGCCCCAGATGTCGGGCGTGCCCACGCCGGTGGGCACGTAGACCACATCGGTCTGCGCGTCATAGGCCAGCGGCGCCCAGGCATTGGGCGAGTTGTGCACGAACTGCGTGTGTTCGCCCGGCATGGCGTTGGGGTCCTCCGCGCCGGTGTCGAAGACCCATTTCAGCGCGCCGGTGCGCACGTCGTAGCCGCGGATCACGCCGGAGGGCTCTTTGTTGGAGAAATTGTCCGTCACCGA
>CBFGXR010000421.1:0-2111 GCA_965652675.1 uncultured Castellaniella sp. | reverse complement strand
CGCAAGCCGGCCACCGATTGCGATCGATGTCGGCCACCGATTCCGAGCCATGTCGGCCGGGATTCCGGACAAGCCGGCCACCGTTCCGACGGATGCCGGCCACCCCGGCGTGAGGACCTGACGCGGGACCCCGATTCCGGCACCTTCCCGGCCTTTTGCCAGGCAGGGAAGCGATGCCGCAACCGAGAGTGTCCATGCGCAAGATCCGAGAAATCCTGCGGCTGCAAGCCGCCGGGCTGTCATCCCGGCAGATCGCTGCGAGTGTCGTGGTGGCCCGCAGCACCGTCGCCGAGTGCCTGCGGCGGGCCGCGGTGGCGGGCGTCTGCTGGCCGCTTCCGGCGGACCTCGATGAGGTGGCGCTCGAGCAACGGCTGTATCCGCCGGCGCCAGTCGCCGAGACCCGTCCAATCTGCGACTGGGCCGCCATCCAGCGCGAGCTGCGCGGCCGCGGCGTCACCCTGGCGCTGGTCTGGGAGGAGTACAAGTCCCGCCATCCCGACGGCTATCAGTACAGCCGCTTCTGCGATCTGTACCGGGCGTGGCTCAGCCGGGTCGATGTCGTCATGCGGCAGGAGCACCGCGCCGGCGAGCGGCTGTTCGTCGACTACGCCGGCCACACTGTGCCGGTGCTCGATCGCCGGACCGGCGAGCTGCGGCCGGCGCAGGTCTTTGTCGCCGTGCTCGGTGCGTCGAGCTACACCTATGCCGAGGCGACCTGGTCGCAGGCCCTGCCGGACTGGCTCGCCTCGCACAGCCGGGCACTCGCGTTCTTCGGCGGTTGTCCGCAGATCGTCGTGCCGGACAACCTCAAGAGCGCGGTCTCGCGCCCACACCGCTATGAGCCCGAGCTCAACCCCGCCTATCAGCAGTGGGCCGACCACTACGGTGTCGCCGTACTCCCGGCCCGGGTCCGCAAACCGCGTGACAAGGCCAAGGCCGAGGCCGGCGTCTTGCTGGTCGAGCGCTGGATCCTGGCCCGGCTGCGCAAGCAGACCTTCCACTCGCTCGACGCACTGAACCGCGAGATCGGGCGCCTGCTGCAGGCGCTCAACGCCCGGCCGTTCCGCAAGCTGCCCGGCAGCCGCGCCAGCGTGTTCGCCGAGGTCGACCAGCCGGCGCTGCGACCGCTGCCCGCGCAGGCATTCGAACACGCCGAGTGGCGCCGCGCCCGGGTCAACATCGATTACCACGTCGAGTTCGATCGCCACTACTACTCGGTGCCGTACACGTTGGCGCGCCAGACCGTCGAGCTGCGCGTCACCACCAGCACGGTCGAGGTCCTGCACCAGGGGCAGCGCGTCGCCAGCCACCTCCGCTCGCCGATGCCGCGCGCCCACACGACGGTCGCCGACCACATGCCCTCGCATCACCGCCACCAGGCGGAATGGACGCCCGAGCGGCTGATCGGCTGGGCGGCGACGCTCGGCGAATCCACCGCGGCCGCCGTCGACCAGCTGATCCGCCAGCGACGCCATCCCGAGCAGGGCTTTCGCGCTGCGCTCGGCCTGCTGCGCCTGGCGCGGACGTACGGCGCACCGCGCCTCGAGGCCGCCTGCGCCCGCGCCGTCGCGGCCGGCGTCTGCCGCTACCGCAGCATCGAAACGATGCTGAAGAACGGCCTCGACCAGCAACCACTGCCGGCGACGCCATCACCCGAACTGCCCGACCACGACAACCTGCGTGGCCGGGAGTATTACCACTGACCCGAGGAATCCTGATGCTCCGACATCCCACCGTATCGAAGCTGCACACGCTGCGCCTGGCCGGCATGGCCCAGGCGCTCGATGAGCAGCACGCCCAGCCCGACATCGAGCAGCTCGGCTTTGACGAACGTCTCGGACTGCTGGTCGATCGTGAGGTTGCCCACCGCGACAACCGCATCCTGCAGGGCCGACTCACCCGCGCCCGGTTGCGCCAGCAGGCCTGTCTCGAAGACATCGACCACCAGGCGCCGCGTGGCCTCGATCGCACGCTGCTGGCGCGGCTGGCAACCGGGCAGTGGCTGCGCGAACACCACAACGTGCTGATCACCGGCCCGGCCGGCGTCGGCAAGTCCTATCTCGCCTGCGCACTCGCGCAACAGGCCTGCCGGCTCGGATTCTCCGCCCGCT
>CBFGXR010000420.1:0-2119 GCA_965652675.1 uncultured Castellaniella sp. | reverse complement strand
CCACACCATGCGCGAGCATGCGGGGCGGGTCTTTGCGTAAGCCCTTTTTGCCGCCGGGCCGCCCCAAGGCAAAAAGCGCCCCCTTTGGGGGCAGCAAGCGGCCGCAGGCTGCGCAGCGTGGGGGCTCATCCTGGACACATGCCGTATCCGGATGCGCCGGACGCATCCTATACAATGCAGAATCCGCATTGATCGACGAGGCGATCCGTCCATGTCCTGGCGTCTGATTTTCGCTTTTCTGTTGCTGGCCGCGGGCGCATCCGCCTGGGGCGGCCTGCAGCTGGGCGATTGGCTGATCGCGCATGGGCCGGCCCAGATCCAGATGCCGGCGCCGCATCCCGAACTGGACCAGACCGCCGTGCTGGGCGCCGACGGCAAGCCCTACGTCGCCTCCGCCCCGCAGGTGCTGCCGGACGGCCGCCAGGGCGTGCCGCAACTGGCGCCCCCCGTCGACTGGAATATCCAGCAGGATTCCCTGATGGACGACGGCCGGCCGATCGCCCTGGCGACCACCACGATTTCCATGGACGAGGCCATCGCGCTGGCGTCCCGCAACCAGCTGGGCGACGGCCTGCAGGGCATCGCCCAGTTTGGCGGCCTGGGGGGCAGCCAGGTGGTCCAGCCCATCGACATCACGGAGCCCCCGCCGCCTCCGCCCACGGCGCCTGCCGCGACCGCGGCGGGCGGCCAGTGGCAGGCCGCCTTTCAGGCGGAACTCAAGGCGTGCGAATCACTGGGGTTCTTTTCCAGGCCTTCGTGCGCCTGGGCCGCCCGCAACAAATACTGCGAACCCAATGACGCCTGGGGGCGCGTCGCCGACTGCCCGGCGAAGAAATCGGGCTTCTGAGCGGACCTGGCGCGATTCCCGCCCGGGTCCGGACGGGGCCGCGGCGTCACATCTGCGATTGCAGGTAGTTCTGAAGACCCAGCTGCTCGACCAGGCCGATCTGCGTTTCCAGCCAGTCGATGTGTTCCTCGGTGTCGTTCAGGATGGTCAGGAACAGGTCCCGCGAGGCGAAATCCTGCACCGACTCACAGTAGGCCATGGCTTCCTTGACCGTGGCCTGGGCGGCGGTTTCCAGCTTCAGGTCGCAGGCCAGGATTTCCGGGACGGTCTCGCCCACCAGCAGCTTGTGCAGGTCCTGCAGGTTCGGCAGGCCGTCGAGCATGAAGATGCGCTCGATCAGCAGATCGGCGTGTTTCATCTCGCCGATGGATTCCTTGTATTCGTGTTCGCCCAGCGCGTCGAAGCCCCAGTGGCGCAGCATGCGCGCGTGCAGGAAATACTGGTTGATGGCCGAAAGTTCGTTTTTCAGCTGCTGGTTCAGATAGCGGATGACGGTTTTGTCGCCTTTCATGGCCTGTGCCTCCTTGGTGCGCGGCCCGGCCGAAAACGGACAGGTCTAAAAGACAAGGCTAGCACGACCCGCGCCCCCAGGGAACCGGGGGCGGGAAATGGAGGCGGCGGCGCTCAGGCGACGCGGCGGACTGCGACGCGCGACAGGACGGTGACTTCGACCGGCCCGATCAGCCCGCCAGCAGCGGCACCGACGTAGGCCGCGTAGCGGCCGCCCGGCAGATATTCCGTCGCGGTGTCGGCACAGTGGCCGCAGCAGGTCGCCACGCCCAGTTGGGCCTGGAGATCGCCCAGATCCGCCGCGCCTTGGGCAATGGCGTCCTGGACCTGGCGTTCGCTGATCGCGTTGCATACACAAATATACATGAGAATGATTATCATATTTTCTACTCGGGAAGGCAAGTCCTTTCCGGGGCCTCTCGCAATGCTGTGCGCCGGACGCGCCGGCGGTCGGTCAGGTCCGCGTTCTTTTCCCCTGTGCGCTCCAGAATATTGATTGATAATCGTTCTCATCAAGAATAGAATCTTCGTGGAGGTGTTCCGCGGCACCCCGATTGCACACCTGGAGGAATCGACCCATGAGTCCCTTGCTCGAAACCCTGATGGACCAGGTGGGCCGGATCTTCCTGGTCCCGACCCTGGCGATCATCGCGCTGCTGTTTCTCCATGCGCTGTGGGCGCTGGGCCGCTTTCTGATCTGCGGATGGCGGCGGCGCGGCCGCGCGCCGGGACGCGAGACCCACGACTTGCGCCATTTCGACC
>CBFGXR010000419.1:0-2121 GCA_965652675.1 uncultured Castellaniella sp. | reverse complement strand
GGCCTTCGGCATCGGCACCTCCGAGGTCGAGCACGTCCTGGCCACGCAGACGCTGCTGATGAAAAAGAGCCGCAGCATGCTGGTGCGCGTCGAAGGCAAGCTGCCCTTCGGCTGTACGGCCAAGGACCTGGTCCTCTATGTGATCGGCCGGATCGGCACGGCGGGCGGCACGGGCTATGCCATCGAATTCGGCGGCAGCACGGTGCGCGCGCTCTCCATGGAAGGCCGCATGACGGTCTGCAACATGGCCATCGAAGCCGGGGCGCGCTCGGGCATGGTGGCCGTGGACCAGACGACGATCGACTATTTCAAGGGCCGGCCCTACGCGCCCGAGGGCGCCCTGTGGGACCAGGCCGTGGCGTACTGGCGCACCCTGCATTCCGATCCGGACGCGGCCTTCGACCGGGTGGTCGAGATCGACGCCGCCCAGATCGCGCCCCAGGTGAGCTGGGGCACGTCGCCCGAAATGGTGCTGCCCGTCGATGCCCGGGTGCCCGATCCCGAAAAGGAAAAGGACGAAGTCCGCCGCAGCGGCATGGAACGCGCGCTGCAATACATGGGGCTCGAACCCAACACGCCGATGACCGACATCCGCGTGGATCGCGTGTTCATCGGTTCGTGCACCAATGCGCGCATCGAAGACCTGCGCGCCGCCGCCGCCGTGGCCAAGGGCCGCCGGGTGGCATCCAACGTGCGCCAGGCCATGGTCGTGCCGGGCTCGGGCCTGGTCAAGGCCCAGGCCGAACGCGAAGGTCTGGACAAGATCTTCCTGGCCGCCGGATTCGAATGGCGCGAACCGGGCTGTTCGATGTGCCTGGCCATGAACGCCGACCGGCTGGAGCCGGGCGAACGCTGCGCCTCGACCTCGAACCGCAATTTCGAGGGCCGTCAGGGGCAGGGGGGGCGCACCCACCTCGTCAGCCCCGCCATGGCCGCCGCCGCCGCCGTGGCCGGCCATTTCGTCGATATCCGCCGCCTGAGCTAGGAGCCGCCATGCAAGCATTCACCACTCACAAGGGCCTGGTCGCCCCCCTGGACCGGGAAAACGTCGACACCGACCTGATCATTCCCAAGCAGTTCCTGAAATCGATCAAGCGCACGGGCTTCGGCCCGAACCTGTTCGACGAACTGCGCTATCTGGACCATGGCGAGCCCGGCATGGACAACGGCAAGCGGCCGTTGAATCCGGATTTCGTGCTGAACCAGCCGCGCTACCAGGGCGCCTCGATCCTGCTCGCGCGCAAGAACTTCGGCTGCGGGTCCAGCCGGGAACACGCGCCCTGGGCCCTGCAGCAGTATGGTTTTCGCGCCATCATCGCGCCGTCGTTCGCCGACATCTTCTTCAACAACAGCTTCAAGAACGGCCTGTTGCCCATCGTGCTGCCGGAATCCCGGGTCGCGCGCCTGTTCGACGCGGTCAAGGCCTTCCCCGGCTACGCGCTGACCATCGACCTGGAACGCCAGCGCGTGGTCGCGCCCGACGGCGACGAATCGCCCTTCGAGATCGACGCCTATCGCAAGGAATCCCTGCTCAAGGGCCTGGACGAGATCGGCCAGACCCTGCTGCGCGCCGACATGATCCGCGCCTTCGAAGCCGATCGCCTGGCGCGCCACCCCTGGCTGGCCAAGCGAGTCCCCGGCTGATCCGTTCAACATCCCCACACTGGAAGAACCCATGAGTTTCCGCATTGCTGTGTTGCCGGGCGACGGCATCGGCCCCGAGATCGTCGAACAGGCGGTGCGCGTGCTGCGCGCGCCGGCCCTGGACCTGGACCTGGAACTGACCGAGGCGCCCGTGGGCGGCGCGGCCTACGCCGCCAAAGGCCACCCGCTGCCCGAGGACACCCTGGCCCTGGCCAAGCAGTCCGACGCCGTGCTGTTCGGCGCCGTGGGCGACTGGAAATACGACCATCTGGAACGCGCCCTGCGCCCGGAACAGGCCGTGCTGGGTCTGCGCAAGGCCCTGGGGCTGTTCGCCAACCTGCGCCCGGCGATCCTGTATCCGGAACTGGCCAACGCCTCGTCGCTCAAGCCCGAGGTGGTGGCCGGACTGGACATCCTGATCGTGCGCGAACTGACGGGCGACATCTATTTCGGCCAGCCGCGCGGCGTGCGCACTCT
>CBFGXR010000418.1:0-2122 GCA_965652675.1 uncultured Castellaniella sp. | reverse complement strand
AGGTAGCCGACCCCGGCCGCCGAACCCAGGTATTCGCCCACCACCGCCCCTGACGAAGGCCAGGCCCACGGACGTGTGCAGGCTGGAGAACACCCAGCTGGTGGCCGACGGAATGTAGACGTGGCGCAGCAGCTGGCGGCGGCTGGCGCCCAGCATGCGCGCGTTGTCCAGCAGGGTCGGGCTGACCTCGCGCACGCCCCGGTAGACGATGAAGAACACCAGCGTCACGGCCAGGGCGACCTTGGACCAGATGCCCAGGCCGAACCACATGCCGAAGATCGGCGCCAGGATGACGCGGGGCATGGAGTTGGCCGCCGTGACGTAGGGTTCGAGCAGGGCGCTGGCGCTGCGCGACAGGCCCAGCCACAGGCCGAAGCCCAGCCCGCCGATGGTCCCGATGAAGAACGCCAGCACGGTTTCGGACAGGGTGATCCACAGGTGGCGGTAGATCCCGGCGTCGGTGACGAACCAGGCCCAGACGACCTGGGCGACTTCCAGTGGCCGGCCGAAGAAGAACGCCACGTTGCGGTTCAGCGAGGCCCAGTACCAGACCAGCAGGACGGCGGCCAGCAAGGCCAGTTGCAGCACGCGCAGCACGGGTTTGGAGAGTTCGGATTTCATCGGTGCGGGCGCTCCGGTGGGGGGCTCGGGTCTGGAGACGGACAGGATCGCGGGCCGGTCATGGTCATGGGATCAGGCGCGCCGCTGCCGTTCGTAGCCCTTCAGGACCTCGTCGCGCAGCACCGCCCAGATGGCCTGGTGCAGTTCGACGAAGCGGGGCTGCATGCGGACTTCGGCCACGTCGCGCGGACGCGGGATGTCGATGACGAATTCCCCGATCGGACGGGTTTCGGGGCCGGCCGACAGCACCACCACGCGGTCGCTCATGGCAATGGCCTCGTCCAGGTCGTGGGTGATGAACAGCACGGCCTTGCGCCGGGCCATCCACAGGTCCAGGACCTCGTTTTCCATCAGCTGGCGGGTCTGGATGTCCAGGGCCGAGAACGGTTCGTCCATCAGGATGATGTCGGGATCGCGGATCAGGGTCTGGGCCAGCATGACGCGCTTGCGCATGCCGCCCGACATCTGGTGCGGATAGCGGTTCTCGAAACCGCCCAGCCCGACCCGGCGCAGCCATTCGCGGCTGCGTTCGGCGGTCTCGGCGGCGGACACCCCGGCGAATTCCAGCCCGGCGGAAACGTTGGCCTGGGCGTTGCGCCAGGGCATCAGCGCCTCGCCCTGGAACATGTAGCCCGCCCGCGCGTTGACGCCGCGCAGCGCCTGGCCGAACACCCGGACCTGGCCGGACGTGGGCCGCAGCAGCCCGGCCGCCATGTTCAGCAGGGTGGACTTGCCGCAGCCCGTGGGCCCCACGACCGAGACGAACTCGCCGGGCGCCACCCTCAGGGTGGCGTCGCGCATGGCCGTGTAAGGCGTGCCGTCGGGCGAGTTGAAGGTGCAGGTGACCCGGTCCAGCAGCAGGGCAGGATGGTCCGTCCCGGCCCCGGGCTGGTCATCGCGCTCAGGCATGGGGGTATTTCTGGTTGGCCTTGGCGGCGAACTGGTTGGTCCAGATGCGGGAAATGTCGATCGCCGTGCGGTCGAAATTCGGCACGAATCCGGCCAGCGCATTGAGCGCCGTCTGCGGGCCGTCTTCCGGCACCAGGCCGTCGGGCGACAGCGCCTCGCGGTTGCCCTTGAGCGCCAGCTTGTACAGGTCCGGGTCGCCCAGCAGATAGGATTCGGGCACCAGCTTGGCGATGTCGTCCACCGACGAGGCCTGGATCCACTTGTCGGCCCGCACCATGGCATTGGCCAGCGCCTGCGTGGTGTTGGGGTTCGCGTCGATGAAGGCCTGGGCCGTGTACAGGCAGCCCGCCGGCATGTTGCCGCCGAAGATCTTCTGCGCATCGGACAGGGTGCGGGTGTCGGCGATGATGCGGATGGCGTCTTCCTTGACCAGGGTGCTGATCACCGGGTCCAGGTTGGCGATGGCGTCGTTAAATGTCTGAAAATTAGGCAGGCCATTCGCATCCGTTGTATGCGCATTCACAAGATTTTGACTTGGAGCATGGAAGCCACAGCATCAACCCGAAGGCCATCGATATGGAACTGATCCAGC
>CBFGXR010000417.1:0-2140 GCA_965652675.1 uncultured Castellaniella sp. | reverse complement strand
GCCTGGCCGGCGCGGAAGATCGTCGTATAGATGGGGTAGAAGCTGCAGTACAGCAAGGCCGTGACCACGACGTCCAGCGGCAGGGAAAGCCAGGCCAGCAGGGCCGTGGACACGCCGGCGGCGGCCAGGCCGTCCAGCAGGCCGCGCAGGCCGAAGAACACGGCGGCCCAGGACGCCACGTAGACGACGATGGGGTATTTGTTGCGCCAGCAGGCGACCATGGAATAGAACAGCGCCCGGCGCAGGGGCAGGGCGTGCCAGCCCACCAGCGCGGGCGTGTGCCAGAACAGGGCCGACAGCAGCACGTAGAACAGGCCGAACACCGTCAGCGGACCCTGCATGGCCTGGGCCAGGGCGGCGAAATCGGGCTGGTCGGCGGTGCCCAGGGCGCCGAGCATCGAAGACAGGAAGGGCAGCACGGCGGCCAGCGCGGCCAGGAAGGAGCAGCCCAGGTAGGCCAGGCCCAGCTTCATCAGCGCGCCCGTGACGCCGGGCGTGCGCAGCGGCCGCAGCCACAGGCCCGGCATCATCCTCACGCCTTCGTCCAGGTTGCGGCAGGCGCACAGCGTCAGGAAGGTCAGCAGCGGGGTCAGCAGCACCAGCGCGGTCTGGCCCAGCACCGGGATGAGCGCGCCGACGTTGATGAAGAAGCTGGTGGCGATGCTCCAGAAGAGCATGGCCATGGGCTGGCGGCGGAACAGGCGGAGGCCCTGGAGGATCCAGGACCAGCCGGCGCCGGGCGGCAGGATGGCGGCTTGCAGGGGCGTCATGAGCGGGGCAGGGCGGGCGCGGGCTGGTCGGTGCGCAGCCGCAGGATGCGTTCGAAGTGGCGCGGGTCGTGCGGCTTGAGCGTCTGGGCCGGCCGGGGCAGGTGGAAATCGTACAGGCGCGAGATCCAGAAGCGCAGCGCGGCGGCGCGCAGCATCAGGGGCCAGGCGGCGCGTTCTTCGTCGGTGAAGGGGCGCACCGCATGGTAGGCCTGCAGCCAGGCTTCCAGGCGCCGGCGCACGAAGGCCCCCGTCGCCCGGTGGATGCACCAGTCGTTGACACTGACCGCCACATCGAACAGCCAGGTGTCGCAGCCGGCGAAATAGAAATCGATGAAGCCGCCCATGTGCGGCGATTCGAAGGTGCCGTCGAACAGCACGTTGTCGCGGAACAGGTCGCAGTGCGCGGGCCCGAAGGGCAGTTGCGCGGGCGCGTCCGTGGCGGCGAAGGCGATCTGTTCGTCCAGCGTGTCGCGCAGCAGCGCGGCCTGCCCCGCGTCCAGGAAGGGCGCCAGGGCCGGCGCGGTGGCTTTCCACCAGTCCAGGCCGCGCAGGTTGGGCTGGCGGATGGGGAAGTCCCGCGCGGCCAGGTGGGCCCGGGCCAGGGTCTGCCCGGCCAGTGCACAGTGGGCCGGACCGGGTTCGGGCTCGTAGCCGCCCGACAGGCGCGTGACGATCGCGGCCGGCTTGCCGTTCAGGGCGGTCAGGCGGGTGCCGTCGAGCAGGGTCTGGGGTTCGGGCACGGGTACGCCGCGCCCGGCCAGGTGATGCATCAGCTCGATGTAGAACGGCAACTGCTCGGCGCTCAATACCTCGAACAGGGTCAGGACGTAGGCGCCCCGCGTGGTGTCGAGGAAATAGTTGGTGTTCTCGATGCCGGCGGTGATGCCGCGCAGGGCGATGAGCTCGCCCAGCTGGTAGCGCCGCAGCAGCGCGCGGGCGTCGTCTTCGGTGACGGGGGTGAATACGGCCATGGGAATACGCATGCGGCCGCGAAAGGCCGGGGTTCGGGTCGGAGTCGGTCAGCCGGAATTTTAGACGAAAAGCCAGGCCGGGCCGGCCGGCGTTGCGAACGGCGCCGCGCCGCGTCCGCGCGGCCCGCCCGCGCCCGGCTAAAATGGCGGATTGCCCAGGAATATCCCGCATGTCCCAATCTTTGCACGGCATCCTCGACGATGCCGATCCCGCCGTCCTGTCCGCCGATCCCGCAGCCGGCGCCTGGCGCCTGTGCGTGGCGCCCATGATCGACGTCACGGACCGGCATTGCCGCTATTTCCACCGGCTGCTCGCGCCCGTCAGCGTCACGCCCAACACCGACGCCGACGAAGTCCAGCGCCTGATGCTCGACAAGCACGCCCGCTACATCCCGGTGA
>CBFGXR010000416.1:0-2145 GCA_965652675.1 uncultured Castellaniella sp. | reverse complement strand
TTCCATGCTGGCGGCGGTCTGCTGCAGGGAAGCCGCCTGCTGCTCGGTGCGGCTGCTCAGGTCCGTGTTGCCGGCGAAGATTTCCTGGGATCCCAGGCGGATCTCGCCCACGCCGTTGCGCACCGTGGACACCATGCGCACCAGGCTTTCCTGCATGCGCTGCATCGCCAGATAGAGCACGCCGATCTCGTTGCGCGACGGCACTTCGATGGCCTCGGTCAGATCGCCCGCCGCGATCCGGTCGAAATGCCGGCCGGCCACGCGCAGCGGCCGCAGCACCACGCGCTGCAGGAACAGGTAGGCGGCCACGGCGAACAGCAGCGCCACCACCATGGACACGCCCACGATCAGGATCACCAGGCGCAGATGATCGGCCTCGTCCGTCACCGCCTGGGCGGTCATTTCCTGCTGGCGCTGCTTGAGCGCCTGGACGGCCTGCTCGAAGCGGCGCTCGGCCGGTTCGACGCTCTTGGATTGCAGCGTATCGTACTGCTCGATGTTGCCGGCCTTGAGCTGTTCCAGCACGGACGGCAGTTCCTTGTCGAGCAGATGGGTATAGGCCTGGATGATCTGCTCGATCTGGCCCTGCTGTTCGCTTTCGGTCATGTGCGCCTGGGCGGCCGTGCGGAACCGGTCGAGCGCTTCACGGGCCTGCCCCAGGCGGGTCTCGGCCAGGGTGATCAGGGCGCGCGAGGCATCGCTGAGCGCGCTGGTGCCGGCCGACTGGCCGTCCGCGGCCCAGTCGGACAGGATGGCGCTGTTGGCCAGGTCGCTGTTGACGACGATGCTGCCCAGGGTCCGTCCCATCAGCACCTGGACTTCGCGGTAGCGGCCGACGGAATCGTCCAGCAGGCGGACGACCTCGTCGTCGGCGGTGATTTCCCGCAACGCCTCATTGTTCATTTTCAGGGACAGCACGCCCAGCAGCGCCCCCGACACGAGCATGATGAAGAAAAAAACGAGCACCAGGACCAGGCTGGTGCGGACCTTGAGTGCGCCGATGAGCGATTTTCCGCCTGATTGCATGAGATCGAACCCAGTGAATGAAACCCGCCGGGGGTCTGAAACGCCGCCCGGTCAGGCGACCGCGTCCTCGACCAGCGCCATTTCCTCGCTGGTCATGAGCTTTTCGATGTCCACCAGGATCAGCATGCGTTCGCCGACGGTGCCGATGCCCGTCAGATGCTCGGTGGAGAACGCCGAGCCGAATTGCGGCGCCGCGCTGATCTGCGAGTTCTGCAGGATCAGCACGTCGGACACGCCGTCGACCACCACGCCCACGATCCGGGAACGGACGTTGAGGATCACCACCACGGTCTGCGAGGTGTATTCCACGTTGTCCATATTGAACTTCAGCCGCAGGTCGACGATGGGCACGATCACGCCGCGCAGGTTGGTGACGCCCTTGACGAAGGACGGCACATTGGCGATGCGCGTGACGGTCTGGCTGTCGTAGCCCCGGATCTCCTGCACCTTGAGGATGTCGATCCCGTATTCCTGATTGGCCAGGGTGAAGATCAGGAATTCCTTGCCCTGGGTTTCTCCCTGCGCTTGCGTGAGGGTGGCTTGATTCATGATGGCTCCGGATGGGGGTGTGTGGGTCAGGCGGCCGCGCCGGCCCGCAACGAGGTGGTGCGACGCAGGGCGAACACCTCGACGATCAGGGCCACGCTGCCGTCGCCCAGGATCGTGGCGGGCGAAATGCCCGGCACCTTGCGGTAGTTGGTTTCGGGATTCTTGACC
The DNA here is from genome assembly GCA_965652675.1 of uncultured Castellaniella sp. Taxonomy (GTDB): domain Bacteria; phylum Pseudomonadota; class Gammaproteobacteria; order Burkholderiales; family Burkholderiaceae_B; genus Castellaniella. The sequence goes on along the minus strand of CBFGXR010000416.1, from coordinate 402 downwards.
ACGACCTGGTGCTGGCCGATCAGATGATCCACCATCAGGGCGAAGCGCTGGTCCTCGGCCTGAAGGATCACGGCGATGGCCCGGGTCAGGTCGGCTTCCGCATTGCCGACGTTGAAGATCTCGTGCAGCGCGACGATGGGCAGGTATTCGCCGCGCACGTGCAGGACCTGCTCGGTCTCGGAAATGCGATGGATCTGTTCCTCCGTGGCCTGCATGGATTCGGTCACGTGGGACAGCGGCAGGATGAAGGTTTCCTCGCCGACCTTGACCGACATGCCGTCCAGGATGGCCAGCGTCAGAGGCAGCACGATGCGGGTGGTGGTGCCGGCGCCCTTGCGCGAGGACAGCTGCACATGGCCGCCCATGGCCTGAATGTTGCGTCGCACCACGTCCATGCCGACC
>CBFGXR010000415.1:0-2164 GCA_965652675.1 uncultured Castellaniella sp. | reverse complement strand
CGGGCTGCGGGTCGGCTACGCGCTGGCGCAGCCGGCGCTGACGGACCTGCTCAACCGGGTGCGCCAGCCCTTCAACGTCAACGTCCTGGCCCAGCTCGCCGCGCGCGTCGCCCTGGAAGACACCGATTTCCTGGCCCGGACCTACGCCCTGAACCGGGCGGGCCGCTCGCAGCTGCAGGACGGCTTCGCCGCCCTGGGCCTGGATTTCGTGCCCAGCCACACGAATTTCGTGCTGGTGCGCGTGGGCGACGCCGCGCGCGTGAACGGCGAACTCCTGCGCCGAGGCGTCATCGTGCGGCCCGTGGCCGGCGACGGCCTGCCCGAACACCTGCGGGTCAGCATCGGCCTGCCCGAGGAAAACACCCGCCTCCTCGACGCCTTGAAGGCCGTGCTGCAGGCATGAGCGACGGGTCGGACGGCTCCGCGCCACTGGTATCTGTCCTGGCCGTCGTCGGCACGGGGCTGATCGGCGGCTCCTTCGCGGCGGCTCTGCGCCGGGTGGGGCAGGCGGGCCGCGTGCTGGGCGTGGGGCGCAACCCCGCCTCGCTGCGGCGCGCGCGCGACCTGGGGCTGATCGATGAAATCGCCGATCTGGATCAGGCGGCCGCCCGGGCCGACCTGATCTTCCTGGCCACGCCGATCGGCGCCATGGCACCGATCCTGCGCGACCTGGCGCCGATCCTGCGGCCCGACACGCTGGTCACGGACGCCGGCAGCACCAAGGCCGACGTGGCGCGCCTGGCTCTGGACGTCCTGGGCGACCGTCACACGCAGTTCATCCCCGGCCACCCCATCGGGGGATCGGAAATGACCGGGCCCGAGGCGGCCGATCCCATGCTGTATCACGGCCGCAAGGTCGTGCTGACCCCGTTCGAGGACACGCCGGGCCTGCTGCAGCATCGCTTGATCCGGATCTGGGAAGCCTGCGGCGCGCGCATTTCGCTGATGACGCCCGAGGCCCATGACCGGGCGCTGGCGGCCGTCAGCCACGTGCCGCATTTCCTGGCGGCTGCCTACATGGCCGGGATCGTCCGGGCCGACGACGCCGACACGCGCCTGAACCTGGCCGGCACGGGGTTCCGGGACTTCACCCGGATCGCGGCGGGCTCCGCCGAGGTCTGGCGCGACATCTTTCTTTCCAACCGGGCGGCGGTGCTGCGCGAACTGGACGATTTCGACCAGGCGCTGCGGCTGCTGCGGGCGGCCCTCGAAGGCGATCCCGACCCCGCCGCGCTCGAAGCCCTGCTCGAACAGGCGGCGCTCGCCCGCCGGTTCTGGGGCGGCAGGAGCCAGATGCAATGAACACGACCGCCGCCGAAGCGCGCGAACCTTCCCTGCGCCTGGAACCGGCCGCGCATGCGCGCGGCACGGTGACGCTGCCGGGTTCCAAGAGCATTTCCAACCGGGCGCTGCTGCTGGCGGCGCTGGCCGAGGGCGACACCGAGCTGGACGGCCTGCTGGATTCCGACGACACGCGGGTCATGCGCGCGGCCCTGCGGACCCTGGGACTGGACCTGCGCCAGGCCGATGCGGACCGGGTGGGCCTGTCCGGCACGGCCGACTGGCCGGGGAAACAGGCCGACCTGTTCCTGGGCAACGCGGGCACGGCCTTCCGGCCGCTGACGGCCGCCCTGGCGGTGATGGGCGGTGACTACCGCCTGTCCGGCGTGCCGCGCATGCACGAGCGGCCCATCGGCGATCTGGTCGATGCGCTGCGCGGCCTGGGCTGCGAGATCGCGTACGAGGGCCAGGACGGCTATCCGCCGCTGCGCATCGGCCGGGGTAGCCTGGACGCGCGCCGGCCCGTGCGGGTGCGCGGCGTCGTGTCCAGCCAGTTCCTGACCGCCTTGCTGATGGCCGCGCCGGTCGCGGCCCGCCGGGCCGGCCATGACGTGGTCATCGAGCTGGATGGTCCGCTGATCTCCAGGCCGTACATCCTGATCACCCTGAACCTGATGGAACGCTTCGGCGTGCGCGTGCGGCGGCGGGGCGCGATGGGCGCCTTCCCGTTTTCGTCGGATAGTTCGGTGCTAATGGTGGGTTCCTGAATTTCGGTTTCTTCCAAGGGGACTACCGTGTACGTGCAGAGTGAGTGTGCCCAAACTGGGACTTCGCTGGGCGTGCCGGGTGAAAAAAGGTCTGGCCGCGTTCAGGGCTCTCGTGA
>CBFGXR010000414.1:0-2168 GCA_965652675.1 uncultured Castellaniella sp. | reverse complement strand
GCCCAACACCTTCGTGCCGGGCCGCAACCTGCTGTTCTTCACCCTGGCCGCCGCGCTGGCCTACCGGCGCGGGCTGGACGTGCTGGTGGGCGGCATGTCGCAGACGGACTATTCCGGCTACCCGGACTGCCGCGACAACACGCTCAAGGCGCTGCAGGTGGCCCTGAGCCTGGGCATCGACCGCCCCCTGACGCTGGAAACCCCGCTGATGTGGCTGGACAAGGCCGACACCTGGGCACTCGCGCGGAAACTGGGCGGCGACGCCCTGGTCGAGCTGGTGCGCACGGACACCCACACCTGCTACCTGAACCGCCGCGACACCCTGCACGCCTGGGGCTACGGCTGCGGCGAGTGCCCCGCCTGCGTGCTGCGCGCGCGAGGACACCGGGACTGGATGGCGCGGAGACCACCGCTATAAAGTGATGTATATTCCGGTAGCCACCGACCGGCCGCCCATCCGGGCGCGACGGTGGATCCGATCGACCTCCCATCGGAACCGGAATCATGGACGGAGTCCCCGTTTTCTTCGAGACCTCGACGCTGGACGCCTGGCTGGCGGAGGATCTCGGCATCTTCGACCTGACCAGCACCCTGCTGGAAATCGGCACGCAGCCCGCCAGGATCTCGTGGGTGGCGCGCCAGCCCATGACGCTCGCCTGCACCGAGGAAGTCGCCCGCATGGCGGCCATGCGGGGCGGCTCGGTGGCGGACTGCCTGCCCAGCGGACGGCGCGTGACGCCCGGCACGGAGATCGTGTCGGTCCAGGGCGTGGCCCAGGCCCTGCTGGACTGCTGGAAGGTCGGCCAGAACCTGCTCGAATATGCCTGCGGCGTGGCGACGCGCACTCGCGCCATGGTGGACCTCGCGGCCCTGGTCAATCCCGACGTGGGCATCCTGACGACCCGCAAGCACCCGCCGGGGCTGCGCCGTGTGGCGCAGAAGGCGGTGCTGGCCGGCGGGGCGTTCCCGCACCGGCTGGGCCTGTCCGAGACCGTGCTGGTCTTCCCCCAGCATCGCGCCCTGATGCCGGGCGGCTGGAAGGACGTGCGCCAGGCGCTGGCCCGGCACCGCAGGCACCTGGCCGAAAAGAAGATCGTGATCGAGGCGAACTCCTACGAGGACGCCCGCGAAGCCGCCCGCTGCGGCGCCGACGTCGTGCAGTTCGACAAGGTCCAGCCTGCGCAGCTGACGCAATGGTGCCCGCGCCTGCGGACCGAATGGCCGCATCTGCGCCTGCTCGCCGCCGGCGGCATCCGCCCGGACAATGCGGCCACCTACGCCGCCACCGGCGTGGACGCCCTGGTCACCAGCAGCCTCTATTTCGGTCCGCCGGCGGACATCGGCGTGAGGATCGAGGGCGACCCGGTCCAGGCGGCCCATGCGATCCGCGCGGCGGGGCGATAGCCGTGACGAACCGCCGCTACAGCGTCACCATCCCCTCGATGCAAGTGACGACCTCGCCGCCCACCCAGATGTCTGAACCGGACTTTTCAATGTACACGCGGCCCGCCCGGCCCAGCGCCGTCCCTTGGGCCGCCACGTAGGATCCAGGCGCAAGGCCGTCGCCGATCAGCCATTGGGCCACGCCGGCGTTCAGGCTGCCCGTGACCGGGTCTTCCGGGATCCCGAGGCCGGGCACGAAGGCGCGCACCTCGAACTGCGCCTGCGCGCCGTCGACGACCGGATCCCAGGGCGCGACCACGCCCACCTTGAGACCGTTCAGGACCGTCATGTCGGGGCGCAGTTCCAGCACCCGCCGGCGCGACGCCAGCAGCACCGCCAGCCAGCCGGGGCCGTTGTCCACCCACCGCGCCTCGCGGATCTCGCCGATGGCGACGCCCAGCCCGGCGGCGATGCGCGGCAGCAGGTCGGCTTCGACCGGACCGGATCGAGCCAGAGGCGGCGCGGCGAACGCCACCTGCGCGCCGTCGCGCCGCAGCGTGATCAGACCCGCCGGACATTCCTGGACGATCATGTCGCCGCGCGCCCGCCCCCCGCCGGCCAGCCACACTGCGCAGGCGCCCAGCGTGGGATGCCCGGCGAACGGCAATTCTCCGTTCGGCGTGAAAATGCGCACGCGGTAGTCCGCCCGCGGCGTCGTCGGTTGCAGCAGAAAGATCGTCTCGCTCAGGTTCGTCCAGCGGGCGAACGCCGCCATCCGGTCGTCC
>CBFGXR010000413.1:0-2169 GCA_965652675.1 uncultured Castellaniella sp. | reverse complement strand
GCGGCGGGCACTGCGCCTCGACGTTCTGATCCGGGCGGGCGCGGGCCCTTCTCGCCCGCCCCCCGGATCTTGCGCGTGTCAGGCCGCCTGCCGTGCCTGGACTTCGCCGAAGGCCGCCAGAGCGCTGGCGGCATACATGAGGGAAGGGCCGCCGCCCATATAGATTGCCACGCCCAGCGTTTCCTGGACCTCCGCGTCCGTGGCGCCCAGATGCGCCAGCGCCTGGGTATGAAAGCCGATGCAGCCGTCACAACGCGTCGCCACGCCGATGGCCAGCGCGATCAACTCCTTGGTCTTCGGGTCCAGCGTCCCGGCGGCCATCGCGGCCTTGCTCAGGGCGCCGAAGCCCTGCATGAGTTGCGGCATGCCCGCCCGCAGGGGCTTGAGATTCTGGCTGATCGCCTGGGTCAGTTCCTGATAGGAGCCGGTATGCATGGAATGTTCTCCTGGTGCGCGCCGAAGCGTTGAAAACGGGGAAGGTGGCCGATCCGGTCGGGGGCCGTCGCGCCTGGACGGTTCCAGGTCTTGCGCTATAGTTTAGCAAATGCTAAATTAGAAATAGATGATTTAAAACAAGGAATCTACTTGTCTGCCATGCTAAAAGATAGCCAGATACAAGATTTCATGCAGGCGGGCGCGGCCCGGGCGGCGGCGCTGCTGCGCGCCGTGGGCAACGAGCACCGGCTGCTGGTGCTGTGCCTGCTGATCGAATGGGGGGAATTGCCCGTGGGCGCCTTGCTGGAACGGCTGCCGCTCAGCCAGTCGGCGCTGTCCCAGCACCTGGCCCGCATGCGCGACGAGGGCCTGGTGGCGTATCGGCGCGAATCGCAGACCCTGTACTACCGCATCGCCAATCCCGATGTGGAACGATTGATCGCCACCTTGAAGCAGATTTTCTGCCCCTGACACATCCCCCCTCGGAGACGACATGAGCCTCTCGACGCTGACCCCTGAAGCCGTGCGCGACCGCCTGGCCGGCGGGGACGTGCTGGTCGACGTCCGCGCGCCGGACGAATTCGCCCGCGAACGCATCGCCCAGGCCTGCTGCGTGCCGCTGGACCGCCTGGCCCGGGGCGACCGGACCGGACTGCCGTCCGGCGCGGCCGTGATCTTTTATTGCCGCTCGGGCAACCGCACCCGCCTTGGGGCGGCGACGCTCGCAGCCTGCGCGGCGGGTGACGCCTACATCCTGGAAGGCGGCCTGGACGCCTGGAAACGGGCAGGCCTGCCGGTCCAGGCCGATCCCGGCCAGCCCCTGGAACTGGCCCGCCAGGTACAGATCACGGCCGGCGGCCTGGTGCTGGCGGGCACCCTCGCCGGGGCGTGGCTGTCGCCGTGGTTCCTGCTGCTGCCGGGCTTCGTCGGCGGCGGCCTGATGTTCGCCGGCCTGTCCGGGTTTTGCGGCAAGGCCGGCGTCCTCATGCGCTTGCCCTGGAACCGCCGGTTCCAGGGCGCGAGTCCCGCTGCGTCCGCGCAGCCCCAGTCCCTGAAGGAGTCCCCATGAAGTTCAACATCGGCACGATCGACCGCATCCTGCGCCTGATCCTCGGCCTCGTTCTCATCGTCCTGGCCGCCAACGGCACCATCGGCTGGTGGGGCTGGCTGGGCCTGGTGGCCGTGGCCACGGCCCTGTTCCGCTTCTGCCCCTTGTACGCCGTGCTGGGCATCAACACCTGCCCGCTGAAACCCAGGGATTGATTTCACCCGCCGGCGCGCGGCGCCGCGCGCCGGCGAACGCCATGCGCCGGCTCAGGCGCGCCGCCGGATCAGCGCCGCCCCCCAGGCCAGCCCCAGGATCGCGGCGGTCAGCGAGCCCAGCAGCACGCCCAGCTTCGCGGCGGCCAGCAGGCGTTCGTCGGCGAAGGCCAGCATGGCGATGAAGATCGACATCGTGAAGCCGATCCCGGCCAGCAGGCCGATCAGGCATACGCCGCCCCAGTCCACGCCGGGCGGCAGGCGGCACCAGCCCAGACGGACCACCAGCCAGCTCGCGCCGATCACCCCGGCCGCCTTGCCGGCCACCAGCGCCACGGCCACGCCGGCCATCACCCATTGCGGGCCCGGCCGGGACAGATCCACGCCGGCGAGGGTCACCCCGGCATTGGCCAGCGCGAACAGGGGCATGACGCCGAAGGCCACCCAGGGATGCAACGCCGTCTGCACCCGCAC
>CBFGXR010000412.1:0-2180 GCA_965652675.1 uncultured Castellaniella sp. | reverse complement strand
CGCAACCAGGTCCAGCTGAACGGCACGGCCGTCGGCGACCTGACCGGCCGCCAGGAAGTCGCCGTCGCCATGCGGCCCGACGATTTCGAGATCGCCGACGCGGGCCAGGCCAACGGCATCGACGCCACGGTCCGGTCCCTGGAATTCGGCGGCCGCGACTCCCTGCTGTTCGTCTCCACCGCCCTGGGCGATCTGTACGTGCGCCTGCCGGGCGCCTTCGCGCCGGGCGACCACATCCGGCTGCACATCCCGGTCGACCGGGTCCTGGCCTATGCGGAGGTAGCATGAACGCCGTCGCGCCCACGGGGGATCGGCGCGGCTGGCTGGTGGCGCCCGCCGTCCTGGTGCTGCTCGCCCTGTTCATCTACCCGTTCTTCTACGGCGTCGTCATCTCGACGCAGCCCCAGGACGGCGGCGGTCTCTGGGCCAACTACGCACACTTCTTCACCACACCGTCCCAATGGGGGACGCTGTGGGTGACGCTGAAGCTGGCCGTGCCCGCCACGCTGATCAACGTCGGCCTGTCGATCCCGGTCGCCTTCGCTCTGCGCCGCAACAGCCGCTCGCAGCGCATCGTCACGACGCTGCTGGTGATCCCGATCACCCTGGGCACCGTGCTGGTCGCCGACGGCATGCTGACCTTCTACGGCCCGTCGGGCTGGTTCCCGCAGTTCCTGCAAGGCCTGCACCTGTACATGGACGAGGTCCGGCTGACGCATAATTTCTGGGGCGTGCTGATCTCCCTGGTGATCTCCGGCTTTCCCTTCGCCTTCCTGCTGACCCTGTCCTACATCTCGGGCATCGATCCGACGCTGGCGCGGGCGGCGGGCACGCTGGGCGCCGGCCCGTGGAACCAGTTCCGGCTGATCTACCTGCCGCTGCTGGTGCCGGGGCTGTCGATGGCCGCCGCGCTGTCCTTCGTCCAGGCCTTCGCCGTGTTCCCGTCCGCCATCCTGCTGGGGGCGCCGGCGGGACCGACGCGGGTCATTTCCATCGCCGCCTACGAGGCGGCCTTCGAACAATACGACTACGGCATGGCCTCGGCCATCGCCATCGTCATGGGATTCGTGCAGCTGCTCATCGTCTGCGCGATCTTCGCGTTCCGGCGCGCCTTCTACAGCGGGCCGGCCACCAGCGGCAAGGGTTGACGATCATGAACGCACACACACTCCCGACCTCCCGGACCGGCGCGCTCGCCTCCTCTCCCTCGCGGCGCTGGGGCTGGCTGTGGCGCGCCACGATCTGGACCGTCATGGGCTTTTTCCTGCTGAACGTCGTCTTCATGATCGCCACCGTGGTGGTCAATTCGGTGGCGACGCGCTGGTTCGGCACGCCGCTGCCCGAAGGCTTCACGCTGTCCTGGTACGGCCGCGCCTGGGACGACTTCCAGCTGGCGCATGTCCTGGTGGTGACGCTCGAAGTCGTCGCCGCCACGGTCCTGCTGTCGATCGTGCTGGGCGTGCCCGCCGCCTACGCGCTGGCCCGCGCCCGGTTCCCCGGCAAGCGCCTGGCCATGCTGCTGATCCTGCTGCCCATGATGGTGCCGCCGGTCACCTACGGCATTCCCATGGCCACGGCGATGTACCAGATCGGCGTCGGCGGCACGCTGACGGGCGTCATCCTGTCCAACCTGGTGCCCGCCCTGCCCTTCGTGATCCTGGTGATGACGCCCTTCATCGAACAGATCGACCCGGGCCTGGAATCCGCCGCGCGCATCTTCGGCGCCAACACCTTCCAGTATTTCCGCCACGTGCTGCTGCCCCTGCTGGTCCCGGGCATGCTGGCGGCGGGCCTGCTGGTGCTGGTGCGCACGATCGGCATGTTCGAACTGACCTTCTTCACGGCGGGACCGGATTCCCAGACCCTGGTCGTGGCGCTGTACTACGCGGTGTTCTCCACCGGCGTGCGCGCGCCGCAGGCGATCGACGCGATGGCGATGATCTACATGGCCATCACCCTGCTGTGGGTCCTGATCGCCCTGCGCTTCGTCAGCCCGACGCAGCTGGTCAGCCGCGTCAAGGAAGCGCCCCGCGAGGCATGACGTCTCTTTCCCTGTACGCCGCCCGGCTGGAGGCGGCCGGACCGGACCGCCTGGACCTGCGCCATGGGCCTCACCGGGTCCTGGTCGCCCCGGCGGGCGGCGGGCGCGAAATCGTTCATGTTTGTGCAAGTGATTGTCA
>CBFGXR010000411.1:0-2183 GCA_965652675.1 uncultured Castellaniella sp. | reverse complement strand
CTCGGCGGCGGACCTGGCCAGGGTCGAAGCATGAAGGGCGCTTTTCATCTTGGAGCGGTCCTGCGATGAAAATCGCTGTCTTCGGCGCGGGCATCATCGGGGTGTCCAGCGCGTGGTGGCTGGCGCGGGCCGGCCACGAGGTCGAGGTCGTCGAGCGCCGGCCGGGCGCGGCCCTGGAGACCAGCCGGGCCAACGGCGGCCAGATCTCCGTCTGCTATGCCGAGCCCTGGGCCAGCGCGCACACGCTGCGCAAGGTCATGCGCTGGATCGGCCGGTCCGACGCGCCGCTGCGCGTGTCGCCGCGCCTGGATCCCCGGCAATGGCTGTGGTGCGCGCGCTTCCTGAATGAATGCCGCGCGCCGCGCTTCGCGGCGAACCTGCGCGCCATGGTGACCCTGGCGCAGTACAGCCGCGCCACGCTGCGCGAGCTGCGGACGGACCTGGGCATCGAATACGACCACCTGGAACGCGGCATCCTGGCCTTCTACCGCGACCCGCGCGAATTCGAGTATGCCCGGACCAGCGCCGCGCGGATGCGCGAACTGGGCGTGGACCGGCGCATCGTCGATGCGGCCGAAGTCCTGCGCATCGAGCCGGCGCTGGCGGCGTCCCGGTATCCGATCGTCGGCGGCGACTTCACGGCGGACGACGAATCCGGCGACGTGCACCTGTTCACGCGCGCCCTGGCCGAACGGGCGCGGGACGCGGGCGTGACCTTCCGCTACGGCACCCGGGTCAACCGGCTGGTGCCGGTGGACGGCCGCGTGTCGGTGGCCGAATTGATCGAACCCGATGGTTATTTCCGGCCCCTGCAGGCCGATGCCTACGTGCTGGCCCTGGGCAGCTTCACGCCGGAACTGACGGCGCCGCTGGGCCTGTCCTGCCCGGTCTGGCCGGCCAAGGGCTATTCCGCGACCTTCCGCCTGCGGGATCCGGACGCGGCGCCCATGGTCAGCCTGGTGGACCAGGAAGCCAAGATCGTCTTTTCTCGCCTGGGCGACCGGCTGCGCATGGCGGGGACGGCCGAGATCGGCGGCTATTCGCGCGTCCTGGACACCGGTCGTTGCAATCAGCTGGTCGAGCAGGCCCGGGCCCTGTTCCCAAGCGCCCTCGATTTTGCTAACGTTCAGTTCTGGTCCGGCCTACGGCCCACGACGCCTTCCAACGTCCCCCTCATCGGCCGTACCCGGATACGCAATCTTTACCTGAACACGGGTCATGGCAGCCTCGGCTGGACCATGGGGGCGGGTTCGGGCAGGGTGCTGGCTGATCTGGTGTCCGGACGGACGCCGGATATCGACTTTCCTTTTTTGGATTGACTCATCATGAATCTTCCTTTCGGCTCCGGCACGCTGCGTCCGGGGATGCGCGCTGTCTGGACGCTCGTGGCCGCCGTCGCGGTCGCGCCCGCGTGGGCGGCGACCGAGGTGCCGGTCTGGCACTCCCTCAAGGGGCACAACGCCGAAGCCTTCCAGGACCTGATCAAGGCCTACAACCGCAGCCAGTCCGACATCAAGGTCGTGGCGCGCGCTTTCGATACCCCGGAGGCGCTTGATCAGGCGCTGGGTGCGGCCGCCCAGGCCAAGAATCTGCCCGCCCTGGCGCAGATCGGCGACAGCCACACCCTCGAAGACATCGCCCAGCGCAGCTACGTGCAGCCGTTCCACGCGCTGCAGAAATCCTCGGCGCTGAAGAACACGCGCTGGTTCGTTTCGTCGGACAACGCCTTCATCCATGACGCCAAGGGCCAACTGATGGCCTTCCCGTACATGCTGGAAATCCCCGTCGTGTACTACAACCAGGACGCCTTCAAAAAGGCCGGCCTGGTGCCCCCCGAGCCGCAACGCACCTGGATGGATCTGCAGGGCCAGCTCGTGACCATGGCCAACAACGGTTCGCGCAAGTGCCCGCTGACCTCCGACCTGCCGGTGTCGATCAATCTGGAAAACCTGGCGGCGGTCAACAACCAGCTCTATGCCAGCGCCGACAACGGCCTGAAGGCCAAGGGCCTGCCCAGCTTCTCCTTCGATTCCACCTATGTGCGCCACCTGGCCCTGATGGTCACCTGGGTGCGTTCCGAGATCATGGTGCGCCCGGACGTCGGCATGCATTCCGCCGAACGTTTCGCCAAGGGCGAATGCGCCGTGATGATGTCCAGCTCCGGCCACATCGGCGAATTCAGC
>CBFGXR010000410.1:0-2185 GCA_965652675.1 uncultured Castellaniella sp. | reverse complement strand
TGGGTCCCAGCCGCACGTCCTCGTACAGGGATTTCAGTTCGGCGATCACCGGCCCCAGGTCGAAGGGCTCGTCGCGCAGCGTGGCCATGCACAGCGCCAGCGCCCGGTCGAACGCCAGGCGGCCGACGGCCTCCTCGACGTATTCGATCACCACCTGGCAGATGCCCGGCTCCAGGGTCTGCGCGATGCGGCAGAAGGCCACCGGGCAGCCCGCCTGGGTCTGCAGCCGCAGGGTCGCGACCGCCAGGATGTGCGCCAGCGAATGCGTGCCCTCCAGGCCCGGGGGCCGCGGCAGGTCGATGTCCGGGAACCGCGCGCGCAGACGCGTCTCGAACGCCTCCATGTCGCCGATCGCGCGTTCGCTCTCGGAGCAGGCGACGATGGCTTCGATCGCCGTCTGGCGCGACCACAGATTGGGCCCGCGCAGGGCCCGGACTCGGGAGACTTCCATGATGACCAATCGTCCTTGGAGGGTGGAGGCGGACCGGCGGCCATCCCGCCGGCCCGGGAAGGGATCAGGCGGCGAGCGGCGGCTCGTCGGGGATCTGGCGGGCGTTCCAGGTGCGCAGGCCGACGCGCATGCGCTCGACGTCCAGTCCCAGCGCCCAGGCCACGGCCAGGGCCGCCAGCACCGGCGCGGGGCCGTCGGCATCGATGGCCGGCGCGAGCTCGTCCAGGCCGATCACCGGGATCTGGATCCCACCCTCGGCCAGCACCGCCATGCCCCCTTGCACGGACACGGCGCGGCCGCCGGTGCCCAGGTGGGCGCGCAGGACGTCCCCGTCGGGGTCCAGGCCGTAGAACAGCACGGTTCCGTCGCACAGCGGCGCCAGTTCCGCCGTCAGGGGGTCCTCGGCGTTCAGGACGGCAGACCCGCCCGGCAGGACGACGTCCACCTGGGTACGGAAGATCCGCGCCAACTGCTCCGGCGTTTCCATGTAGAACTCCGGCCAGGCCACGTCCGGATCGATGCCGGTGACCACGCCGACCTGGCAGCGGTCGTAGGCCAGGCCCTCGCCCAGGATGGCGCGGCCGCCGTTCTCGATCACCGCGTATTCGACCGCCCGGTTCAGCAGGACGCGGCGCGCGGCCTCCCAGTGCGCGGAATCCTGCGCCGTCACCCGGGCCGCGCCCATGAACAACCCTTCGGACGAGGCCAGGCCCACCGTGCGCCCGGTCAGGCGCAGCAGATGGGCGACCAGGCGCGCGACCGGCGCGGTGCGCCGGCTGCCGCTGATCCCGACCACCGGGATGCGCCCGTCCTCGGGTGCGGGAAACAGGTCGTCGATGATCGCCCGGCCGACCGGCCGGGGCGTGCCCGCGGCGGGCTTCAGGTGCATCAGCAGGCCGGGGCCGGCGTTGACTTCGACGATGGCGCCGGCCTGCTCGGCCAGGGGCCTGGAAATGTCGCGCGCCACCAGATCGACGCCGGCGATGTCCAGCCCGACCACGCGGGCCGCCAGCGACACCCATTCCGCCACGTCCGGATGCACCTCGTCGGTGACGTCGATGGACACGTTGCCGCTACGCTGGACGAGCACCGCGCGGCCACGTTCGGGGACGGCGTCGCCGTGCAGGCCCTGGCGTTCCAGTTCCAGGCGGGCCGCCGAATCCAGGCGGATGAAATTCAGGGGATGATCCTCGTCGCGGCCGCGGCGGGGATCGGAATTGATCTGCGCCTCGATCAGCTGCAGCACGGTGGACGTCCCGTCGCCCACCACCATCGCGGCCTCGCCGCGCGCGGCGGCCACCACGCGCCCGCCCACCACCAGCAGGCGATGCTCGTCGCCCTGGATGAAGCGTTCGACCATGACGCCGCTGCCTTCGTCCACGGCCACGGCATAGGCGGCCTCGATCTGTTCGCGCGTGTTCAGGCAGGTGAAGACGCCGCGTCCATGATTGCCGTCCGACGGTTTGACCACCACCGGCAGCCCCAGGTCCTGCGCCATGTCCCAGGCATCGGCGGCGCTGTCCACCAGGCGGCCTTCGGGCACCGGCACACCGCAGGACTGCAGCAGCCGGCGGGTCAGGTCCTTGTCGCGCGAAATGCTTTCCGCGATGGCGCTGGTGCGGCTGGTTTCCGCCGTCCAGATCCGCCGCTGGCGGGCGCCGTAGCCCAGCTGCAACAGATTGGCGTCGCTCAGGCGGATCGCCGGAATGTCGCGATCGTCGGCCGCGTCCACGA
>CBFGXR010000409.1:0-2185 GCA_965652675.1 uncultured Castellaniella sp. | reverse complement strand
ATCCAGGAACACACCTCCGCCGCGCTGCGCTCAAGCCAGGCCCTCCAGCCTCAGCTCATCGCGGCGCCTGGCGTTGACGATGCCTAACAGTTTCCGCATGCATGCGACCAAGGCCACCTTGGCCAGCTTCCCGCGCGCCCTCAACTGTTGGTAGTGCGCCTTCATCAGCGGATCCCAGCGCACGGCCGATAGCGTGGCCATGTACAGCGCAACGCGCACGGGCGCGCGGCCGCCGCGGATGCGACGCTTTCCTTGACCTTGCCCGCTGTCCCGGTTCATTGGCGCTACGCCGGTGAGCTTGGCAATCTCCCTGCGATTCAGATGCCCGAGTTCCGGAAGCATCGCCAGCATGGTCGCCTGGAACACGGGGCCAAGGCCCTTGCTTGAGCGCAGCGCGGCGGAGGTGTGTTCCTGGATCAACGCTTCCATCGCTCGCTCGATCGCGGCAAGCTCGCGGCCAAGTGCGGCAATCGTACGTGCTGCAAGCTTTCGCACCGCGGGCGGGGCCGTCGCCGCCTGCTGCTTCTGCGCCTGGATCAGCACGACGACCTGTCCGCGACGACGCAGCCAATCGCGCAGCTCACGCTGCCACACCGGCGGCGCGACATGCCGGCGAAGGCGCTCGCCGAACATCCGTGCCATCAATGCCAGCAGGCGGGCATCGATGGCATCGGTCTTGGCCAGTTCGCCGGTCGCACGGGCAAAGTCGCGTGCCTGACGCGGATTGATGCGGGCAATCCAAAGGCCGGCGTCGCAGCAGGCCTCCAGCAACGGCTCCTCATAGCCGCCGGTGGCTTCCACCACGATCCGCTGCGCACCCGTCGCCTGCAACCGCCCCACGAGCTTGCCGATTCCCGCCGGGTTGTTGGCAAACCGGGCCACGCCTGGCTGCCCGTCCATGGCCAGGTCCAGGCTGGCCTTGCCCACATCGATGCCCGCTGCCGTCATGCCCGTTCTCCGCTAGAGTTGGCCGGTCGAGAGCATCGCGCCCGAGGCCCACGCTTATCGGTTCGAGGGAAACCTCGAGCAACTGTTCGGGCGCAGGGCGCGAGATCCGGCGTGCGGCCCCTGCTAAGTTACGGTGGTGCTGACACCGAGGCGTTATCGGGCGCGCACGCCGGGCTCTCGACCCTACGGTAGGGGAAACTCAAGACATAAGCAACTGTCTTGGAGCGCCCCGCTCAAGACACTGCCAAGGCCTCCATTCTTAGCTCGTCGCGGCGCCTGGCGTTGACGATGCCCAGCAGCTTCCGCATGCACGCCACCAGGGCCACCTTGGCCAGCTTGCCGCGCGCCCTCAGCTGCTGGTAATGCGCCTTCATCAGCGGATCCCAGCGCACAGCCGATAGCGTGGCCATGTACAGCGCCACGCGCACGGGCGCGCGTCCGCCGCTGATGCGACGCTTGCCCTGACCTTGCCCGCTGTCCCGGTTCATTGGCGCTACGCCGGTGAGCTTGGCGATCTCCCTGCGATTCAGATGCCCGAGTTCGGGCAGCAGTGCCAGCATGGTGGCCTGGAACACCGGGCCCAAGCCCTTGCTTGAGCGCAGCGCGGTGGAGGTGTGTGCCTGGACCAACGCTTCCATCGCTCGCTCGATCGCGGCAAGCTCGCGGCCAAGTGCAGCAATGGTGCGCGCTGCAAGCTTGCGCACCGCGGGCGGCGCCATCGCTGCCTGCTGCTTCTGCGCCTGGATCAGTACGACGACCTGCCCGCGACGGCGCAGCCAGTCGCGCAGCTCACGCTGCCACACCGGCGGCGCGACGTGCCGGCGGAGGCGCTCGCCGAACATCCGTGCCATCAATGCCAGCAAGCGGGCATCGATGGCATCGGTCTTGGCCAGCTCGCCGGTCGCGCGGGCAAAGTCGCGTGCCTGGCGCGGATTGACCCGGGCGATCCATAGCCCGGCGTCGCAGCAGGCCTCCAGCAACGGCTCCTCATAGCCGCCTGTGGCTTCCACCACGATTCGCTGCGTCCCGGTCGTCTGCAACCGCCCGACGAGCTTGCCGATTCCCGCCGGGCTGTTGGCGAACCGGGTCACGCCCGGCTCCCCTTCCACGACCAGATCCAGGCTGGCCTTGCCCACGTCGATTCCCGCTGCCGTCATCCCCGTTCTCCGCTAGAGTTGGTCCGTCGAGAGCATCGCGCCCGAGGCCCACGCTTATCGGTTCGAGGGAAACCTCGAGC
>CBFGXR010000408.1:0-2191 GCA_965652675.1 uncultured Castellaniella sp. | reverse complement strand
CTGCAGCGCTTCCAGGAAGCGCGACACCATGTTGTAGGCCGCGATGGTGGCCGTCAGTTCGACCAGTTCCCGATCCTGGAAATGCGGCCGCACGGCCTGGAACACGGCGTCCGGCACCTGCACGGACCGCGTCATCGCGTCCGCGTAGGCCAGCACCGCCCGTTCGCGCGCGTCGAACCGGTCTTCCGGAATCTCGCTCAGCGCCAAGGCGTCGAGCTGATCCTGCCGCAACCCCTCGCGCAGGGCGATGGGCGCGTGCTGATCGGCCTCGTAGGGCGCGCGGTTCAGGTGCGCGATGCGCATGATGACCAGTTCGCGGATCGCGCCGTCCAGGCCGCAGCGGTGGCGGATGGCGGTCAGGTAGGTCAGCCAGCCTTCGGCCGCCGGGGGGCTGTGCAGCAGCATCTGGTACAGATGCAGCACGCTGCCGCGCTCGGCGACGATGCGATCGGCGAGCGCGGCGGCCTCGCCCCGGCTCAGGTCGGCGTAGTCGATTCGGGCCATGGGAATCTCCGTGACGATCCCGGCCCGGGGGCCGGGGGAATGAACATGAAACGGCCGGCGGTCAGGCGGGCAGGGCCTGGCGCACCGTGCGGTCCAGCCGCGAGACGATCTCGTCGATGTCCGCCGCCGTGCAGATGAAAGGCGGCGCCAGCAGCACGTGATCCCCATGGACGCCGTCGATGGTGCCGCCCATGGGATACATCATCAGCCCGTTTTCCATGGCCTGGCGCTTCAGCTTCGCGTGCGTCTTCAAGGCCGGGTCCAGCACGGACTTGTCGCCCCGGTCGCGCACGAACTCGACGCCCACGAACAGGCCGCGCCCGCGCACGTCGCCGACGTTGGGGTGGTCGGCGAAGACCTCGCGCAGGCGGGCCCGCAATTGTTCGCCGCGCGCCAGGACGTTGCTCAGCAAATCGTCGCGCCGGATCACCCGCTGCACCGCCAGGGCGGCGGCGCAGGCCGTGGCATGGCCCATGTAGGTGTGGCCGTGCTGGAAGAAGCCGCTGCCGTTGACGATGGTGTCGTAGACGCGGCGGCTGGCCAGCATGGCGCCGATGGGCTGATAGCCCGCCCCCAGGCCCTTGGCGATGGCCAGGATGTCGGGCGCCACGCCGTCCTCGGCGCAGGCGTACAGGTGGCCGGTGCGTCCCATGCCGGACATGACCTCGTCCAGGATCAGCAGCACGCCGTGGCGGTCGCAGACCTCGCGGATGCGGCGCAGGTAGGTGCGCACCGGCGGCAGCGCGCCCGCCGTGGCGCCGACCACGGTTTCCGCCACGAAGGCCGCCACCCGGCCCGGACCGATGTCCAGGATCGTGCGTTCCAGTTCGTCGGCCAGCCGGGCGGCGTACTGTTCCTCGGTTTCGTCGGGCCGCTGGTCGCGATAGGCGTAGCAGGGCGAGACGTGATGCGCGGGCGCCAGCAGCGGCAGGAAGGGCTGGCGCCGCCAGGCGTTGCCGCCGATCGCCAGCGCGCCCAGCGTGTTGCCGTGGTAGCTCTGGCGGCGGGCGATGAACTGGCTGCGCTCCGTTTCACCGCGCTCGACGAAGTACTGGCGGGCGAGCTTCAGCGACGCCTCGATCGCCTCGGACCCGCCGGACACGAAATACACGTGGTCCAGGTCGCCCGGCGCCTCGCCGGCCAGGAAGTCGGCCAGGTCTTCGCAGGCCTGGGTGGTGAAGAAGGACGAATGAGCATACGCCACCTGATCGAGCTGCGCCTTGATGGCGGCGATCACGTCGGGATGGCCGTGCCCCAGGCAGGACACGGCCGCCCCGCCCGAGGCGTCCAGATACCGCCGGCCATCCTCGTCGAACAGGGAAATCCCCTGACCGCGCACGGCGCGCTTCAGCGTATGCTGGGGATTGCGATGGAATACATGGGTCATGGCATGGCTCACAACAAGTGTTTCGTGTATCATATACCATGAAACAAATAATTCAAATCCTGGGCAACCAAACTCCCGTCTCGCCGCCGGCCCTCCTCGAGGCCGCGGCGCGGGACTCTTTCATTCACTATGTCGGCACCCCACACACTGGATGATCTCACCCGTCTCATCCAATCCCGGTATCCGGACCTCAGCCCCCAGTTCCAGGCGGGCGCCCGCTACCTGATCGATCACCCGACCCAGGTGTCGACCCTGTCCGCGCGCAAGCTGGCCGCCCTGGCCGGCGTGCAGCCGGCCACG
>CBFGXR010000407.1:0-2202 GCA_965652675.1 uncultured Castellaniella sp. | reverse complement strand
CCCCGGCGCACCCAGCGTCGCCGACTATCGGCGTTTGCGGGAAGTGACCGGCCTTAGCCCCAAGACCGAGGAAGCGGCCAAGGCCGGCCTGCCCAACAGCTGGTTTGCAGTCACTGTGCATCAGGCAGGACGCGTGGTGGGCATGGGCCGCGTGATCGGCGATGGCGGCACGGCCTTCCAGATCCTGGACCCGGAGGCCGGCGAGCCGATCTGGGTGCCTTCGACGGTGGCCGCCCTGGCGCGCCTGGTGGCGTTCCGCCACCGGACCCTGGGCATCGACGCCTCGGCCGAATCCAAGTCGGCCATGATGGAGGCCCTGATCGCGCCGCGCGAGCCCAAGACCGGCCCGGACGGGACGATGGGCTGGATCTGCGACGTCCTCAACCCGGTCACGGGCGACGATTTCGTGCTGATGGTCAAGGAACTGCGCATGCCCGACGGTTCCACCCGGCCGTACTCCGTATGGGGCGCCGGCAAGTTCCCCCGTGCATTCGAGGGCCTGTTCAAGCTCCTGAGCCTGGACATGCGCATCGTCGATCCGGCCTGGATCGCCATGAAGCTGCGCAAGCTGATGAACTACGCCGAACCCCAGGGCGATTTCCTGGCCCGGGTCCCCGGCGCGGACAAGTCCAGCTCCTTTCCCTCGACGGAAGCCTACATCGCCCGCCTGCTGATCCACCGCTACGCGATGCTCGGCATCCTGGACGAACAGGGCGAACCCGTCGAGCAGATGGGCGTCGTCCAGGCCGAATCCGACGCCGCCGACGCGGCCGCCGCGCACCCGGCCCGCCAGGCGCCGCCCACCCACGGCACCGAATGCCCCGAATGCCACCTGCACAGCGTCATCAGGAAGGACGGCTGCCAGTTCTGCACCCATTGCGGATATACGGGGGTGTGTGGATGAGACAGGACGCGGAGCAGTCCCTGCGGACTGTTCCGCGCCTGTCGAATCCGAGCGGCCTGCAGGCCGCGAGGTGGAGAGATGCTGCTCTTTGAGAACGTCATGCCTGTCGAATCCGAGCGGCCTGCAGGCCGCGAGGTGGACGAAACGGATATAGAATGATTCCCCCGGCCCGGGGAGACCGGGGATGAACCGTTCAAACAAGAAGTGTCATGAATCACCAATATGATGTTTTGATCATCGGCAGCGGCCTGGCCGGCCTGACGGTGGCGCTGCACCTGGCGGCCGACAAGAAAGTCGCCGTGCTGTCGAAGAAAGCCCTGCTGGACGGCGCCAGCAACTGGGCCCAGGGCGGCATCGCCGCCGTGCTGGATTCCCAGGACAGCCACGACGAGCACATCGCCGACACGCTGGTCGCGGGCGCCGGGTTGTGCGATTCCGACGCCACGCGCCACATCGTCGAGCAGGGCCGTTCGGCCATCGACTGGCTGATCGAACTGGGCGTGCCCTTCACCCCCGATCAGGGCGCCGAACTGGGCTTCCACCTGACCCGCGAAGGCGGCCACAGCCAGCGGCGCATCATCCACGCCGCCGACGCCACCGGTCATCTGGTCCAGATGACCCTGGAACAGCAGGTCCGGGCCCACCGCAACATCACGCTGCTGGAATACCATTCCGGGGTCGAACTCATCACCAGCCGCATCCTGGCCGATGGGGGGCCGGTCCCGGCCGACCAGCCGGCCCGCTGCCTGGGGGCCTACGTCTACGACGAACGCGCCGACCGCGTGCACACCATCCTGGCGTCCCGCGTCGTGCTGGCGACGGGCGGCGCGGGCAAGGTCTACCTGCACACCAGCAATCCCGACACCTCCACCGGCGACGGCATCGCCATGGCCTGGCGGGCGGGTTGCCGTGTGGCCAATATGGAATTCATGCAGTTCCATCCCACCTGCATGTACCACCCGCAGGCCAAGTCCTTCCTGATCTCCGAGGCCGTGCGCGGAGAGGGCGGGGTGCTGCGCCTGCCGGCCTCGGCCGGCGCCCAGGCGGGCGAACGTTTCATGCAGTGGCACGACGAACGGCTGGAACTGGCGCCGCGCGACGTGGTGGCCCGCGCCATCGATTTCGAGATCAAGAAACGCGGCCTGACCCACGTGGACCTGGACATCAGTCACCGGCCGGCCGAATTCATCCGCGAGCATTTCCCGACCATCCACGCCCGCTGCCTGGAATTCGGCATCGACATGACCCGCGAGCCGATCCCGGTGGTGCCGGCGATGCACTTCACCTGCGGCGGGGTG
>CBFGXR010000406.1:0-2203 GCA_965652675.1 uncultured Castellaniella sp. | reverse complement strand
ACCTCGCGTTCGTCGTCCCCGAATCCGTCACGTGGGGCGCCCTGAAGGCCACCGCCCAGGCCGTGCGCCGGCAGATGGACGTCGTCGAGGCCCCGGGCCTGCTGTTGCGCACCAACCAGCCCGCGGGCTTCGACTGCCCGGGCTGCGCCTGGCCCGACAAGGAACACCGCTCGACCTTCCAGTTCTGCGAAAACGGCGCCAAGGCCGTAACCTGGGAAGCCACCAGCAAGCGCGTGACGCCGGAGTTCTTTCAACAGCACACGGTGTCCTCGCTGCTGGAACGGCCCGATTTCGAGCTCGAGAACTTCGGCCGCCTGACGCACCCGATGGTCTACGACGCCGCGACGGACACGTTCCAGCCGATCCCCTGGGAGACGGCCTTCGCGCGCATCGGCGAGACGCTGCGCGGCCTGGACTCCCCCGACGAGGTCGAGTTCTACACCTCGGGACGCGCCTCGAACGAGGCCGCCTACCTGTTCCAGCTGTTCGCGCGGGAACTGGGCACGAACAACTTTCCCGACTGCTCGAACATGTGCCACGAGGCGACCAGCGTCGGCCTGCCGCAGTCGATCGGCATCGGCAAGGGCACGGTGTCCCTGGACGACTTCGACCTCACCGATTTCGTGATCTCGATCGGGCACAACCCGGGTACCAACCACCCCCGCATGATGGGCACGCTGCACGAAGTGGCGCGCCGCAAGGTGCCGATCATCGTCTTCAACCCCCTGCGCGGGCGGGCGCTGGAGCGCTTCGCCGATCCGCAGAACGTCGTGGAAATGGCCACCTACGGCGCCACCGACATCGCCTCGTCCTACTACCAGGTCAAGGCCGGCGGCGACGTGGCGGCGCTCAAGGGCATCATGAAGGCGCTCCTGGCGCTGGACGCCCGGGACGGCGACGCGCTGGACCACGCGTTCATCGCGGAGCACACGCTCGGTTTCGACGCGCTGGCCGCCGACCTGGCCGCCACCGGCTGGCAGGACATCGAACAGGAAAGCGGCCTGAAGCGCGCGGACCTGGAACGAGTCGCCGAGGCCTATGCGAAATCGACGGCGGCCATCGTGACCTACGGCATGGGGATCACGCAGCACAACACGGGCACCGCCAACGTCAAACTGATCGCCGATCTGCTGCTCCTGAGGGGCAACATCGGCAAGCCCGGCGCCGGCATCTGCCCGCTGCGCGGCCATTCGAACGTACAGGGCAACCGCACGGTCGGCATCACGGAAAAGCCCAGCGAGGACTTCCTGGACCGACTGGAGGCGGTCTTCGGCTTCACGCCGCCCCGGGCGCACGGCCACGACGCGGTCCAGGCGATGCAGGCCATGGTCCGGGGCACGGCCAAGGCGCTGATCTGCCTGGGCGGCAACCTGGCGGTGGCGATGCCGGACCCCGAACTGTGCTTCACGGCGATGAAGCACCTGCGGCTGAGCGTGCACCTGGGCACGAAACTGAACCGCTCGCACCTGCTGGTGGGCGGGGAAACCTACCTGCTGCCGGTGCTGGGCCGCACCGAGATCGACCTGCAGGCCGGCGGCCCGCAATCGGTCACGGTCGAGGATTCCATGTCCATGGTCCTCGCCTCCGCCGGCAAGCTCAAGCCGGCGTCGGAGTTCCTGCGCTCGGAGACGGCCATCGTCGCCGGCATGGCCCGCGCGACGCTGCCGGCCAGCAAGGTGGACTGGCTGACGCTGATCGACGACTACGACCGCATCCGCGACCTGATCGAACGCACAATTCCGGGCTTCGACGACTACAACCGGCGCATCCGCGTGCCCGGCGGCTTCCGCATGCCGCTGCCGGCGACCGGGCGCACCTGGAACACCCCGAGCGGGAAAGCTATGTTCTCCGTCTTTCCGGGCGTGCGCGAGCGCTACGAGCCCTGGCCGGCCGACGTGCTGCGGCTCGTGACGATCCGCAGCCACGACCAGTACAACACCACGATCTACGGCATGGACGATCGCTACCGGGGCGTGTTCGGCCGGCGCGACGTGCTGTTCATGAACGCCGAGGACCTGGCCGCCCACGGGCTGGCCCATGGCGACCGGGTGGACATCGAAACGGTCTCGTCGTCGCGCAGGCTGCGCCTGGAGCACATCACCGCGATCGAATACAACATCGCGCGCGGCTCGGTGGCCGCCTACTATCCCGAGGCCAACGTGCTGGTCCCGCTGGACTACATCGACAAGGAATGCGGCACGCC
>CBFGXR010000405.1:0-2225 GCA_965652675.1 uncultured Castellaniella sp. | reverse complement strand
ACGAGGCTATGACCGAGACCGCCTGTGTCGAGGAGGCGTGCCGGCGGGTCGGGATGTCGGACAGCTCCGCCTACCGCCTCCGCCGCCGCCCGAAAGGCGCACTGTTCCGCGAGGCCTGGGATGCCGCGCTCGATTACGGGCTTCACCGGCTGGAGCAGGCCGCCCTCTCCCGCGCCCTGAACGGAGTTCCCCGCCCGATCTTCCGCAATGGCGAGCACGTCGGCGAATGGCGCTACTATGACGAGCGGCTGACCATGTTCCTCCTCCGCAACCGCCGCCCCACCCGCTTCGGCAAGTGGATGGACAAGCTGCTCCCGCTCCAGCCGCTCGAGCAGCAGGACACGGACTACGAGCTCGACGGCAAGCTCGACCAGATCGAATTCCACGCCGAGGATTTCGAAGAGGAATGACTCACGCGCACGCACGCGTACGCGCGTCGAGGAGCGAACTTGGCGAACTTCGGGCCCGCCCGCGACGAAGAGCCCTAGGGCCGCCAGTCCTTCGCTCCGTAATCGCGCTTGCCGGTGAGCCGCGTCGTCTGCCCGGTCACGCTGTCGTAGATGTGGATGTAGTCGCCCCGCGCCTCGTGCGGCGTTTCATAAAGGACGTAACGGTCGTCAGGCGAATAATGCCCGTCCGTCCCGTTGATGTAGTTGGAAGCCAGGACGGCGCCCGTGTCACCGTCCCGCTTGGTGATGTAGGGCCCGCCAAAATCGTGCAGGATCGCGTTCGTCGTCCTGCCGACGTCGAAACCCCAGACGCCCTGCACCGTGCCCAGCAGCTCGCCGTTCTTCTCGAACACCATGCCGCAGGTGCGCAGGTCCAGCCCGCGCGGGCTGACCAGCCGGTCGCCCAGCACGAACACTCCGCACGAGGCGTTGTCGGCCACGGTGTCCTGGATCCTGATCTTCCAGTCGCGGATGCGCGAATCGACGATCTCGAAGCAGACGGTCACCGCCTCGGTCGCGGCCAGCACGTCGCTGACCGTCACGCCGGGCCCGCGCAGGGCCTTCTTCAGCACGAAGGCGATCTCGCCCTCGGCCTTGGGCTGGATCAGCCCGGCCATGGAGATGGCCTCGCCCGGCGCGACCACCATGTCGCTGAGCAGGTAGCCGAAGTCGGGCTGGTAGACGCCCAGCATGTCCATCACCGCCTGGCTGGTCACGCCGATCTTCTTGCCCACCACGCGGGCGCCCGCGTCCAGGCGCCGGCCCATCATGCGCCGCTGCACGTGGTAGGCGTCCTCGATGCTCATGTCCGGGTGGCGGTTGGTCAGCGGCTCGATGGCTCGACGGTCGGTCCAGGCGGCGTGCAGTTCATCGCCCAGTCGTTCGATCAGCGCGGGTTCCATGGGGGGCGGGGCTCCGTTCAGGCAAGATTGAAGAAGGACCGGGCGTTCCCGGCCAGGATGCGGTGTTTTTCGTCTTCGGCCAGCAGGGCGGTCTCGCCCACCAGCGCGCCGATGCGCTGCTCGCCCAGCGGATAGGGATAGTCGGACCCGAGCATCACGCGCTCGCTGCCCATCACGTCCACCAGCAGGCGCAGGGCCTTGGGGTCGAAGACGGCGGAGTCCACCGAAAAACGGTCGCAATAGGAGGAGGGCGGATGCGGGCAGTCCTGGCGCACGATGTCGCGGTATTTCCAGGCGTTGTCGACCCGGCCCAGGGTGAAGGCGAAGGCGCCGCCGCCATGCGCGAAGCACAGCTTCAGGCTGCGCGGCAGCCGTTCGAAGGCGCCCGACAGGATCAGGGACAGGATCCCCAGCGAGGTTTCCGCCGGCATGGCCACCAGCCAGGGCAGCATCCATTGGCGCATGCGATTGGGGCCGCCCATCATGTCCCAGGGGTGCGCCAGCACGGGAATGTCGTTCACCGCGCAGTGATGCAGGAATTCCACCAGCTGCGCATCGTCCAGGTCGCGATCGCCGACGTGGTTGCCGATCTGCACGCCCACGTGACCCGCCGCCATGGCGCGCGACGCCTCGCGGCATGCCAGTTCGGTGTCCTGCAGCGGCACCTGCGCCAGGGCCTTCAGGCGGTCCGGGTGGCCGTCGCAATACGCCAGCGTCAGGTCGTTCATGCGGGCGGCCCAGTCGGCGACCTTGCGGGCGTCCAGTTCGTAGCCGAACATGATCGGCGTGGCGCTGACGATCTGCATGTCCAGGCCCAGGCGGTCCATGTCCGCCACGCGCAGATCCGCGTCCCACAGCACGGGCACGACCGGGC
>CBFGXR010000404.1:0-2244 GCA_965652675.1 uncultured Castellaniella sp. | reverse complement strand
TGGGAGTCATGACGGTCCGAAACGACAAATCACCTTGATCGATTTGCAGGGACGGCAATCGCCGATTGGGGCGCCCGGCCCACTGGTTAATCCGCGCTTCTCGCCGGACGGAGCGCAAATCGCCGTGCTCAAGCTGATCGGCACACGCGACCGCACCATCGCCGGCATGATCCTGCAGCAGGCGCTGGCCCTGGGGCTGATCGGATTCATGACCGGCAGGATCGCGGCGACATTCTCCGCGCCCCTCTTTCCCAAGTATGTGCTGCTGATGCCCGCCGACTCCATCGCGGGACTGGCCGCCATCCTGCTGATCTGCGCCCTGGCCAGCCTGGTGGCCATCCGCATCGCCCTGCGGGTCGATCCGGCCACCGCGATCGGGTGAAGCCATGACCGATCCCGCCGGCATCCTGATCGAGGGCCTCAGCAAATGCTACGGCCAGGGCGACACGGCCGTGCTGGCGCTGCGCGATGTCAATCTGTCGGTCGCGCCCGGCGAGGTCGTGGGACTGATCGGCCCCTCGGGCTCGGGCAAGAGCACACTGCTGAAATGCCTGGGCGCCGTGATCGACCCGACAAGCGGACGCATGACCCTGGGCGGGGAAGTCATCTACGACAACGGCTGGCGGGTAAAGGACCTGCGGACGCTGCGACGCGACCGGATCGGATTCATTTTCCAGGCGCCCTATCTCATTCCGTTCCTCGACGTCACGGACAATGTGGCTTTGCTGCCGATGCTGGCGGGCGCAGGCACGCGCGAAGCACGATCCCGGGCGCTGGATGTGCTGGCCTCGCTGGAAGTCGTGCACCGCGCGCATGCCATGCCCCCGCAGCTTTCCGGCGGCGAACAGCAGCGTGTCGCCATTGCGCGGGGTCTCGTCAACCGCCCGCCGGTGATCCTGGCCGACGAACCGACCGCGCCGCTGGACAGCGAACGCGCCCTGTCGGTCGTGCGCATCCTGCACCACATGGCGCAACAGTACCGGACGGCCATCATCGTGGTCACACACGATGAAAAAATCATTCCGACCTTCAAACGGATTTATCGTATCCGCGACGGTGCCACGCACGAAGAGGCGGGCGAAGGCCGGCCCTTCGAATAAGCCCCGGGGCCGGGCATCGCGCACGCCGCGCCCAGGCGCGCAATCATTGTCCTGGCTCAACGACGGCACGCCCCGGAATGCCTATGATTTCCGCATCAGCCCTTACCGAGCGCGCCGCCATGTTCTTTCACAGCAACCTGCTACTGGCCCTTTTCATCGCGGGCGTCATCGCGATTTTCATCGGACTCGGATTCCGAGACCGCAACCCCGGCATCATTTTGCTGGGCATCGGCTTCCTGATCACTCTGTTCGTGGCCATCCGCAAAGCGATCGACGTCTTCGGCCCCGGGTGACGGCCACGGCCAGCACCCCGCGCGGCCGTCACGCATCCGCCCCCTCGGCGGCGAACGCGAAACGCCCCAGCCCGAACTCCACCAGCCGGCCCTCGCGCCTGAACAGGAACAAGGCATCCAGGCCCATGCGCCGGGCCAGCGCCGGACCTTCGTCAGGCCCCGCCACCAGCAACGCCGTCGCCCATGCATCGGCATCGACGCAGGCGCCCGACAGCACCGTGACGGAGGCCACCGGATTGCGCACCGGCCCGGCCCGGCGGCCATCCATGGTATGCGCCAGACGCTCGCCGCCCACGCCGATCCAGCGGCGATAATCCCCCGAAGTGGCCACCGAAAGATCGGCCAGTTCGATCACTCCGTGTACGGCGCGACGTCCTTCCTGCGGGCTTTCCAGGGCCACGGCCCAGGGCCGGCCGTCGATCCGGGCGCCGCAGGCCCTCAATTCCCCATCCAGGCTGACCAAGGCATGACCGACGCCATGGTCCGCCATCACCCGGGCCATCCGGTCCACCGCATAACCTTTGGCGATTCCGCACAGGTCCAGCGTCATGGGCGCCCGCTTGCGCGCCCTGCACTGTTCCCGATCGACGTCCAGCCAGAGGTGGGCCGGGCGATGGTCGGCGGCGGCACGCCGGATGGCGTCCGGATCGGGCGTGTCCGCCATCGCGCCGAATCCCCAGGCATTGACCAGGCCACCGACGGCCGCATCAAAGGCGCCGCCGCTCAGGGCGCCGATCTCCTGCGCACGTGCCAGCACGTCGAGCATCGCCTCGGGCAGCGCCACCCACCGCCCCGGCCCGGCCCGGTTCAGCCGCATCAGGTCGCTGTCCGGCTTCCAGGGCGACATCTGC
>CBFGXR010000403.1:0-2247 GCA_965652675.1 uncultured Castellaniella sp. | reverse complement strand
TGGTGACGGCGCCCACCAACGGGGCGTCGGGCCTGCTGCCCGCCGTGCTGCGCTATTACCGCGCCTTCATCCCCGGCTGGTCTGAGGACGGGGTGGTGGACTTCCTGCTGACCGCCGCGGCGATCGGCTTCCTGTACAAGGAGAACGCCTCGATCTCGGGCGCCGAGGTCGGCTGTCAGGGCGAGGTGGGCGTGGCCTGTTCGATGGCCGCGGCCGGACTGACGGCGGTCCAGGGCGGCACACCCGCCCAGGTCGAGAACGCGGCGGAAATCGGCATGGAACACAATCTGGGCCTGACCTGCGACCCCGTGGGCGGTCTGGTGCAGATCCCCTGCATCGAACGCAACGCGATGGGCGGCAACAAGGCCATCAACGCCTCGCGCCTGGCGCTGCACGGCGACGGCACGCACCACGTCTCGCTGGACACGGTCATCGAGACCATGCGCCAGACCGGCGCCGACATGAAGTCGAAATACAAGGAGACCTCGCGCGGCGGCCTGGCGGTGAACGTGGTGGAATGCTGAATATCAGTTCAGGGCGGCGACGGCGTCGGCACGGGTCGCGCTGACTTTCAGGATGGCCAGGAAGCCGCTGATTTCGAAGACTTCCCGCACATTGGGCTGGATGTCGCACAGGATCAGCGCGCCCCCCGACTGCTTGAGCTTTTTCGCCAGCAGCAGCACGACCCGCAGGCCGGCGCTGGAGATATAGTCCAGGCGCGCCAGATCGAGCACGATGCGGTGTTCGCCCTTGTCGACCTGCGCCATCAGATCGGCCTCGAAGGCGGCGGCGTTGGCGCTGTTGATCTGGCCTTCGGGCTGAAAGATGAGCGCGGATCCGGACTTGTCGATGGCAAAGGGCATGGCGGGTTCGGCAGGGGGGATTGAGGATGGGGGAACCGGTCCCCATCATACGCGAAACGATGGCCCGATGGCACGCGCGCGCCGCGGCCCCCGGCGAACGCCCCTTGCCCCTGCCGGGCCATCCGGTATCCGCCATCCCGCCCTCGCGGCATGCGATCATCCCGCCCGCAAACCAAAGACACGCCGGTAAGGTTTCGAATCCTCCTGACTGGAACCTTTCCGCTACGCTGGTTACTCAGGGTGTAAAACCGGCTTTTCGTGTGGCGGTCCGGCCGCCGTCGCAACAGCTCGAATCGATTCTCATATGAATACCCACCTGTCCGTTTCGCTTCCTCAACACGAACCTCCAAGCCTGGACCGCTTCGAAGCCGCCACGCACGGCGCCGAATCGATCTATATCTCCGTGTCGGGACAATCCATGCAGGTGCTGGGCACCGGCACGACCCCGGGCGGGCGCAGCGTGGCCTGGGTCGCCCCCGACATGGACACGACCCGCCTGTTCACCGAAGCCCTGGAACAGAGCTACGGCATCGGCATCGCCAAGACGGTCGCCCGCGAACTGGGACTGGAACCCAGCCCGGGCAAGCCGCTGTCCTCGCGCACGGTCGCGCAGGCGCTGGACATGGCGCAGACCTCCAGCCAGGCGCTGTCGGGCGTGGATTTCGTCACCCGTCTGGACTGCTCGGCCGGCGGCCAGGGGGCCGGCTTCAAGGCCGCCTGTCAGGCCCTGGGCCTGGACCCCGCCGGCCTGGACACGCGGCAACGCCAGGACATCGACCAGGCCATGCAACAAAAATTCGAACAGGCCGCCGCCCAGGGTCTCAGCCCCGTGGCGCCCGAAACCGCCCAGGCCTGGCTGCGCGAACTGCTGCAACCCTGACAGGCGCCCGCCCGATCCGGTCCGCCGCCCCCGGGGCGCAGGGCCGCGGAATCTTATAAACCTCAGGTAATTTCTTGTAAGACTCCATGTCCTTGATCTAGAATTCCCTGGATCAGCGCTGTCCCTTGCACTCCGCCCCGTCTCATGAACCCCTCTTCCGACCCTGACGGCATCGCGCCGGACGCCGCGCACCAGGCAGCCCCCATCGAACCGCCCAGCCCCTCGGACGAACGCCTGTTCCGCGAACTGGTCCAGGAACACAGCAGCCGTCTGCAGCGGTTCATCATCCGGCACATCGGCAACATCAGCGAAGCCGAGGACATCGCCCAGCAGGCCTTCACGGAAGCCGCCCGGTCCTACCGGACCTTCCGCGGCGAATCGCAGCTGTCGACCTGGCTGTACGGCATCGCGCTGAACCTGATCCGCAACCACCTGTCCCGGGCGCCCGAACGCCGCTACGATTTCGTCGGCGAAGAAGCCTTGTACGACCATGCCGCCTCCGGC
>CBFGXR010000402.1:0-2251 GCA_965652675.1 uncultured Castellaniella sp. | reverse complement strand
GGTGCGCAACAGCGTCAAGGCCGAACTGCGCGCCCTGGAATTCGAGCTGCAGCAGCTGCGCGAGGGCGGCATGCCGAGGTCCGATCCGGAACTCTATGCCCTGCTGGTCCAGGTGCTGCGCCGGCTGCGCAACATGACCCGCCAGGTCGACCACATGGCGGACCATTCCGTGAACCCGGTCCCGCCGGCGACCGATCCGCTGCGCGCGAACCAGACGCTGAACCGCTTCCTGACGCGGCAGAAATGGCGCGCGGATCTGCTGACGCGCAACCTGAACCGCCGGTCGGCGCACTTCCGCTATGCGCTGCGCGTCGCGGTCGCGGCACTGCTGGCCATGATGGTGGGCGCCCTGCTGGCCCGCACACCGCTGGTGAGCGCGCTGGACCCGGGCATGGCGGGCCATGGCTACTGGATCGTGCTGACGGTGCTGATCATCATGAAGCCCGGCTTCGCGCTGACCCGCCAGCGCAACGGCTGGCGCCTGACGGGCACGCTGATCGGCTGCGGCCTGTCGCTGCTGCTCTTCGCCCTGGTGGACAGCCCCTCCGCCTTCCTGTTCATCCTGGTGGCCAGCAGCGTGCTGGGCTACAGCCTGGTCCAGGTCAACTACACCCTGTCGGCGATGTTCAATACCTTGTTCGTGCTGCTGGTGTTCCATTTCCTCGCGCCGGGGTCCAACGCGGTGGTGGGCGAACGCCTGGCGGACACCGTGATCGGCAGCATCCTGGCGCTGACCTGCAGCTACATCCTGCCGTCCTGGGAACGCAACACCCTGGGCGAACTGGCGCGGGCGCTGCGCGCCGCCAATCAGGCCTTCCTGCAGGCCGGACTGGACCACGTCCGCGCCTGCCGCGCCGCGCGGGCGGCCGGCACGGCCGACGCCCCGGAAACCGGCGAGGCCGATGTGCGCTGGCGGCTGGCCCGCAAGAACGTGCACATCGCCTTCAGCAATTTCGCCGCAGCCTTCTATCGCATGATGGACGAGCCCGTCAGCCGCCAGCGCCACGTGCCGGAGCTGAACCGCCTGCTGATCCAGAATCACACGCTGGCCTCGCAGATCGCCGCCGTGATCCCGCACCTGGCCCTGATCGACGACGAACCCGACGGCATCCGGCAGGCGCTGGCGGCCACGCAGGACGCGCTGGCGGGCCGGGAGGCCGCGCCGCCCAACGTGATCGAGACCGAAGGCGATTACGCCGCCCTCGCCTACCCCCTGCGCCAGATGATCAAGGCCGCACAGCGCATCGACGAGGAAGCGCGGGCGTTGGAAGCGCCGCCGGCCGGCACGGCGGCGCGGGCCCGACCGGCAGTGGCCGGCTAAAACCGGCCGAAGCCGTCTATGCGACCGCCGCGCCCATGATCAGGTCGGGCAGCCAGGTGACGATCCCCGGGAACACGCACAGCAGCACGATGGCCGCCATCATCACCAGCACGTAGGGCAGCGCCCCCTTGAGGATTTCCTGGGTCGGCACGTCCGGCGCGATGGCGTTCAGCACGAACAGATTCAAACCGACGGGCGGCGTGATCAGGCCGATCTCCATGTTGATCGTCAGCACCACGGCGAACCAGTAGGGGTCGAAGCCGGCCTGGGTGATGATGGGCAGCAGCAGCGGCGCCGCCATCACGATGATGGCCACCGGCGGCAGGAACATCCCCGCCACCAGCAGGAAGACGTTGATCAGCCCCATCAGCAGCCAGCGGTTGATCTCCAGCGCGGCGATCGCCGCCGCCAGGGACTGGGTGATGAACAGGGACGACAGGGCGAAGGCGAACAGTTCCGCCGAGGCCATGATCATCATGATCATGACGCTTTCGCGCATCGCCGAGCCGAACACGTCGACGTAGGTCTTCATGCGGAACAGGCTGTAGATCAGCACGACCACCACCAGCGTCAGCAGCGCGCCGGCGCCGGCGGCCTCGGACGGGGTGGCCACCCCGCCGTACAGCACGAAGAGCATGCCCAGGATGATCAGCAGCAGGGGCAGGACCTTGGGCAGGGCCGCCAGCTTGTCGCGCCAGGAATAGTGCTGGGTCCCGCCGCCGAAGCGGAAGCCCTTGCGCCGGGCGTCGTACAGGGCCCAGGCCATGAACATGCAGGTCAGCAGCAGACCGGGCAGCACGCCGGCCAGGAACAGCCGGCCGATCGACGTCTGGGTCGAGATGCCGTAGACGATCATGGTGACCGAGGGCGGGATCAGGATGCCCAGCGTGCCGCCGGCCGCGATCGAGCCGGTGGCCACCGAGGCCGGAT
>CBFGXR010000401.1:0-2252 GCA_965652675.1 uncultured Castellaniella sp. | reverse complement strand
GGTGACAATCCCTTGCACAAAGAACCGCTGCGCCAGGAAGAACAGGATCAGCGGAAAGAGGTCGAACAGGAATTTTTTCATGCGGTCATCCGGTCATTCGGCCGGGATGAATTTCAGGGACAGGGAATTGATGCAGTAGCGCAGGCCGGTGGGGGGCGGGCCGTCGGGGAACACATGGCCCAGGTGGGCGTCGCAGACGGCGCACAGGATTTCCGTGCGGATCATGCCGTGGCTGGTGTCGCGCAGTTCGCGCACGCGGTCGGGGGCGACCGGTTCGAAATAACTGGGCCAGCCGCAGCCCGCGTCGAATTTCGTGTCCGAGGCGAACAGCGGGGTGCCGCAGCAGACGCAGAGATAGGTGCCGGCCTGGGTGGTGTCCCAGTAGCGTCCCGTGAAGGGCCGTTCGGTGTGTTTCAGCCGCGTGACCGCGAATTCGTCGGGGGAAAGCTGCGCGCGCCATTCGGCGTCTGTCTTGTCCACGAGGAACCTGTCCGGAATTTCACTTCAATCCTCCATCTTAATCGACTTTCGGCCGGGCGGCGCGGGGCGCCCCCGGGGCCGCGCCGCCGGGCGGCGGTCCGGGCGATCCGCCGTCGTGGCAGCAAATTGCGCCAGCCTGCGATAATATGACGCCCGTTCACGTGTTTATGCCCCGACCCGCCGGGTTCGAGGCCATGAATTGCACGGTCCGTCAAAAACATTCGGAGACAAACATGACATTTCCGGTTTCCCTGCGGCTCACCCTGGGCGTCGCCGCGCTGCTGGCCGCGCTGCCCCTGGCCGCCACGGCCCAGATCAAGGTCGGCGTGACGGTGTCGTCCACCGGCCCGGCCGCCTCGCTGGGCATCCCCGAGCGCGACACCGTGGCCCTGCTGCCCACGGAGATCGGCGGCCAGGCCGTGCAGTACATCGTGCTGGACGACGCCACCGACACCACCCAGGCGGTGAAGAACATCCGCAAGCTCACGGCCGACGATCACGTCGACGTGGTGCTGGGCACCTCGGTGACGCCGGCCTCGCTGGCCATGTCGGACGTGGCCGCCGAAACCGGCACGCCCATGATCAGCGTGGCCGCCAACGCCAAGCTCGTCGAGCCCGTGGACGGCCCGCGCAAGTGGGTCTTCAAGACGCCGCAGAACGACGCGCTGATGGCCGCCGCCCTGGCCGACGCGATGGTCAAGCAGCACGTCAAGACCCTGGGCTTCATCGGCTTCAGCGACGCCTACGGCGACGGCTGGCTGCAGGAAATGAAGGCCGCCGCCGAGGCCAAGGGCATCAAGGTCGTGGCGGCCGAACGCTTCGCCCGGCCCGACACCAGCGTCACCGGCCAGGTCCTGAAGCTGCTGTCGGCCAAGCCCGACGGCATCCTGATCGCCGCCTCGGGCACGCCGGTGGCCCTGCCGCAGCGCGAACTGGTGGAACGCGGCTACAAGGGCCACATCTACCAGACCCACGGCGCGGCCAACAACGACGTGCTGCGGGTCTGCGGCAAGGCCTGCGAAGGCATGATCCTGCCGGCCGGCCCGCTGCTGGTGGCGGCCCAACTGCCCGACAGCAACCCGGTCAAGGCCAGCGCCCTGGTGTACGTCAAGGCCTACGAGGCCAAGTACGGCGCGGGCTCGACCAACACCTTCGGCGGCCACATGTGGGACGCGGGCCGTCTGATCAACGACGCCATCCCCCGCGCCCTGAAGACCGGCGCCAAGCCGGGCACGCCGGAATTCCGCTCGGCCCTGCGCGACTCGCTGGAACAGGTCAAGGAACTGCCCGCCTCGCAGGGGATCTTCACCCTGAGTCCGACCGACCACGCCGGCCTGGACGCGCGCGGCCGCGTCATGGTGCAGGTCGTGAACGGCAAGTGGACCTACCAGCCGGACCTGTAAGGCCACCGTGGATCTGACCATCGCGCTGATCCTGCTGCAGGACGGCATCCTGAACGGCGCCATCTACGGCCTGCTGGGCCTGGCGCTGGTGCTGGTGTTCGTGGTCACGCGGGTGATCTTCATTCCCCAGGGGGAATTCGTCACCTTCGGCGCCCTGTCCCTGGCGTTCCTCGCCAACGGCCGGGTGCCGGGGACGGCGCACCTGCTGGTGCTGATGGGCGTGCTGGTCTGTCTGGCCGAGGCGGTTTCCTGCTGGCGGGCGCGCCAGTGGCGCGGTTACGGCCGCACCCTGGGCTGGGCGCTGGTCCTGCCGCTGGCGCTGGAGGCCCTGGCGCCGCTGGCCGCCGGCCCGGACGTGCCGCTGGCGCT